>CAZDZX010000006.1:4310-13691 GCA_964510005.1 uncultured Pirellulaceae bacterium | reverse complement strand
GTACCTGCCGGGTCAATCGATGTCGCCCAGTCTTCGTTAGGCACGGCTGACCCAATGGGAACGTTTTCCAAATCAATTATTTCGTAGTTGTGCAGCGCAAGAACAACTTGCCGAACATTGTTGGCACACTGGATCCGTCTGGCCGCCTCGCGAACCTGCTGGATTGCTGGCAGCAGCATCGCGATCAAAATACCGGGCGAAAAAACCAATCGTCAGTTCATAAGCCCGAAGTGGAACTTCCCCTGTTTTAACGATGGTTACGCCTTGCCGAAGTTCAACGAACAAAAACTGCGGCTACCGGCGCGTTCCTAGTGCGCTACTACCGGCCTCAAAAGCCCTGCCGGTCAATCCGCCGGCGATTCGACCTAGCACGTTGCCGTAGGGCAGAAACGATGCCAATTGCCCACCCCAGTCCGCACCGTAGTTCGGAATCAAAATCTGGCGAGCTTCCTCGTAGCGGCGGCGATCCCCCGTGCTTTCATAGTATTCAAGCGTCGCATTGGTGGAACGCGTTTCGTGCGACAATCCGACAATCGGAATCCCCTTGAGCGTCGAATATGCACCCGGATTCAAACGGGTGCGAACATCCGCCGCATAGGCCGCTTCCGAAATCGCCAGTTCGGGAACATCGGAATAGATGTTCAATGTATCTGTCCAAGGGTTGTACCAGTCACCTCCGACCAACCGGCCGGGCAACAACGTGTACTTCAGCGTGTCGTAAGTCCCAACGGTGTATTTCCAAGCAGGACGTACCCGCTTGTTCGCCGCCAATCGTCGCCACTCGCCCAGTGGATCGTACTGATTGACTCGCACCAATACTTCGTTCAACCCACTTTGCATCATAAAGTTGGTCAGTTCCGTTTCGGTCTGCTGCGAAACGTTGTGGTTGTCGACACGGGGATCCAACAGAGCGATCCGATTGGGGATTCCCAAGATTCGTCCCAGACCATCCACCACCGGTCGAGGCTGACCGCGGACAAACTGCACCGGAACACGTTGATCAAACTGTCGCTGTTGAACGGTGTCGAATGAATTAAACGAAGCGCATCCGGAATTGAGCAACGCCAACAGGGCAACAATGATAAGGTTTCGCATAGGATCCGAACCGTCCATGGTTTGAAAATCGCATTGGTAGACTACAGCAATGAAGGTCCACTCCCGTCACCGGGTAAACAACATCCATTCAACAAAACGATGTCAGGTTTTGCTTCCTGTCATATATCGACCGAATGCCTCAGCATCGATATCAAACTGGACAGCGGTGCTTTGGCTTACTGAATCCGACGTCTGCATGCATTGAGCAGTCCGCGCCCATTCATACCTATCGAATGATGCGCCCGTCGGATGCGAACAAGTCTCGGCCATCAGAAACAATGAACTGGTTGGCGATCACGTTGGTTAGCTGGGCAAGATAAAACGCTTCAAACTCTCGCTCGGTGGTCTGAATCGCGGGACGAGCATCGCGTGGAAAAACATAGTGTTCAGGACCGAATACAAACGGAACTTGCCCGTCCTTCTCGATATCATGCACCGTCACGGTGACGTCGCAGCGTCCTTTGTACAGCGTCGATCCCTCTTTCAGTGAGTAGGAGGAGACTTCGATGGCGACCACTTTTTCAGCCCCAATGCCTTCGCCCAATCTGACGAACTCCGACTCGTTCCAGCCGTTTTCGTCAATCCACGCTTCCACGCGCGCCGGAGAAATCACTTCGCTACCGGCAGGAAGCTTGCTGGCCAACCGGGTACCGACGGCATTCGACAGAATGTAAGTCAACGTATCGGGACCGTAAGCGGAATCGTCGCTGAGACAGATCACAGCAATCCGTTTGCCTTCCAAACCGTCGTAGTTCGGATCGATATCATGGCCTTTGATGGTGTAGATCAACTGCGCCAAAGCACCCACACAACCGGGAAACACGACCAAGATGCCAAGCAACAGGATCGCACAAAGTGGTTTGTAAATTCGGACTGGAGTTCGCGCATTCATGGACGCATTCCGCGTTAAGGAAAAAAGTTGCGGAATGCTAGAAACACTGCGGTCCTGAAGCAAGACCAATCACAACACACCCCGGCGACGAAAGAACTATCAGCCGATAGAAGGGCAGGGGCTTGGCGATCTGCGCAGTTTCGGGGAGCGAGGGGATTCTGATTCCATGAGCTGACGCGCATGGCTACGCCGATATCGCCACTTCGTGGCTGAGCATCCGTGGGGAAGCCCATGATGCAAGCGTGCGAAGCCGGAATCGATCCTGCAGACGAGTTTCCGCCGCATTCCGCCGCATTCCGCCTAAAAGGCGGTACTGTAAACCAGCATTAGAAGCGGTACTACAAACCAGCGCTAACTAACCGTCCACGTATCGCCGGCGGTGTAGAGCTTGGCCAATTCGCCTTCACCCTGTTCGGCGCGAGCGTCGGCGACCTGCTGGTTGATTCCTGCACAGTACGTCCCACGCTGGACCGCGCGAAACACACCAATCGGCTCTGGAAATTCTGGATGACGCATCCGAGCCAACACGTTCGCCAAATGCGGCTCAATGGACTTTTCGTCGTGGACCAACAAATCCGACTCGCTGAATTCGCCGCCCAATTCAACGACCTCAGGAGTGAACCCGTTCAACCGAACACCCTTGTTGCCGCCATCAAAAACCAACGGCTTGCCATGTTCCAGCACAACCGTCGTCTGATCCTTCGTGGCTTTGGCTTTCGCATAATCCCAAGCACCGTCGTTGAACACGTTGCAGTTCTGATAGACCTCCACGAACGAAGTTCCATCGTGGGCCGCGGCACGCTTGAGCGTGGCCACCAAGTGCTTAATGTTCGAATCGACACTGCGAGCCACAAACGTGCCCTCGGCTGCCAGTGCGATTGCCAGCGGATTGAGCGGATGATCGATCGAACCGCGAGGCGTACTTTTGGTGACCGCTCCAATTTTCGACGTGGGAGAATACTGGCCCTTGGTCAGTCCATAAATGCTGTTATTAAACAGCACGATGTTGATGTTCAGGTTACGGCGAATGACGTGCATCAAGTGATTTCCGCCGATCGACAGCGCGTCGCCGTCGCCGGTGATCACCCACACATCCAACTCCGGACGCGTTGATTTCAAACCGGTCGCAAACGCCGGAGCGCGGCCGTGGATACTGTGCATGCCGTAGGTATCCATGTAATACGGAAACCGGCTAGAGCAACCGATCCCGGAGATGAAAACCGTGGATTCCTTTTGGGCTCCGATATCGGCAAGGACTTTTTTCATCTGAGCCAAAATGGAGTAGTCGCCACAACCGGGGCACCAACGAACATCCTGATCGGATTCGAAATCTTTGGCTTTGAGTACAGGTAGTTCAGCGTTCATATCAGTGTCAGAGTAGGAAGGAGATGTTTTGAGCAGATGTTAACGTTGTCGACGTCGTCGAAAATCAGATGGCCTCGATGGCTTCAATCAATTCGCTGACCGCAAACGGCTTGCCTTTGATTTTATTGAAGCCCTTCGCGTCGACCATGAATTCATTTCGAATCAACAGGCTAAGCTGACCGCAGTTGAGCTCGGGAACGAGCACTTTGTCATAGCGAGAAAGAATTTCGCGAGTGTTGGCGGGAAACGGGTTGAGCCAACGCATATGAGCATGAGCCACACTCTGACCTTTTTCTTGGCAAGCTTTAACGGCCGTGCGGCAGGCACCATAAGTCCCGCCCCAGCTGACGACCAACGTGCCCGAATCGGGACCATCGACTTCGAGCGGATCAATAAAGTCCGCCGCCAGAGCGACTTTCTTGGCCCGAGTTTCAACCATGTGCTGGTGGTTGTCGGGATCGTAGCTGACGTTTCCGGTTCCATCTTCTTTTTCCAGTCCGCCCACGCGATGCATCAGGCCTTCGGTTCCGGGAACCGCCCACGGCCGCGCCAGATTTTCATCGCGGCTGTACGGCAGGAAGGGAGTTTCGCCGACCGGTCCACCCTGCGGATGAGAAACGGGAATTTTTGGCAGCGAGCTGACTTCTGGAATCCGCCATGGCTCGGCACCGTTGGCAATGTACCCGTCAGAAAGGATCATCACGGGAACCATGTATCGAGTCGCGATCTGCCACGCTTCGATGGCGGTGCGGAAACAATCCGCAGGACTGCGCGCCGCCACCACGGGAATCGGAGACTCGCCGTTGCGACCAAACATCGCCATCAGCAAATCGGACTGCTCTGTTTTGGTAGGCAGACCGGTACTCGGACCGCCACGTTGCACATCAATGATGATCATGGGCAGTTCGAGGATCATCCCCAGCCCCATGCCTTCGCCTTTGAGAGCGATACCGGGACCGCTGCTGGTCGTGACCGCCATCGAGCCACCAAACGCGGCTCCGACTGCCGAACAAACCGCGGCGATTTCATCTTCCGCTTGGAACGTCCGCACGCCAAAATTCTTGTGCTTCGACAACTCGTGCAGAATATCGCTGGCCGGTGTGATTGGATACGAACCAAGGAACAATTCCTTGCCGCTTAGTTTCGCCGCCGAAATCAAACCCCACGCCAGAGCCTGATTGCCCATCACGTTCTTATAAGTTCCTGCTGGCAGCTCAGCCGCGTTGACTTGATATGTCGACGCAAAGTCTTCTGTCGTTTCGCCGTAGTTCCAACCGGCCTTCAAAGCCAATCGGTTCGCTTCAGCGACTTCAGGTTTCTTTCCAAATTTGGCATCAATGAATCGAAGTGTTGGCTCAACGTCACGACCGTAGAGCCAAAACACCAAACCCATCGCAAAGAAGTTCTTACAGCGGTCGGCAAACTTTGTGGACAGTCCAGTCGATTCAACCGCTCCGCGGGTCAGCTTCGTCATCGGCACGTGAATCGTGCGGTAGGGATCGGTCGTGCCGTCCTCTAATGGACTCTGTTCCAATTTGGCCAGTTTGAGGTCTTTGGCTTCGAAGCTATCGGAATTAACGATCAGGATCCCTGACTTTTTCAAATCAACGATATTCGTGATCAGGGCTGCAGGGTTCATGCAAACCAGCGCGTCCAGCCCATCGCCGGGAGTAAAAATCTCCTCCGCGGAAAATTGGACTTGGAATCCGCTAACACCGGCACGGGTTCCGCGGGGTGCACGGATCTCCGCCGGAAAGTCCGGGAAGGTGGCCACGTCGTTGCCCGAAAGTGCAGAGGTGTTCGTCAACTGGGTCCCCAGCAACTGCATCCCGTCGCCGGAATCTCCTGCCAATCGAACGGTCACTCCAGAAACGGCTTCAGAAGGTTTTTTTGTGGGTGGAAAAAGTTCCGTAGGTTTAATCATCGTTTCGCTAACGCCATGGAGTAGAAAAAGGCTTGCCGGGCCAATGGAGCCTTGTGAGAAAGCTGACAAAACACATCAACGCCTCACATCAAAACGTTGGCCACCGTACCAACGGGGGTAACCAACAAAGGCCAGAACCGAAACCGCCAAAACGATGATTCCAACACTTTTCTGGACGCACAATAGTCCCAAAACCTTACCGTTTCCGAAAGGGGGAATTCCCTGCTAGAATCCCCGAAATCCCGGCGCAAGGGGCAGTTTCCCCCTCAAAGTGCCATTACTTTGATATACAACCCAACAGGTTACCAATTCAATGGAACGTTCCCTTGTTCTTCTCAAGCCCGACTGTGTTCAAAGACGCCTTATCGGTGAGATCATTTCGCGATTTGAAGAGAAAGCTATCGACATCGTGGCCATGAAGCTGATTCAAGTCACTCCCGAACTGGCTAAGCAGCACTACGCCGAACACGTCGAAAAGCCGTTTTATCCCGGTCTCGAGGCGTTCATCACCGGCGCACCGGTCGTCGCCATCGTCGCCCAAGGCCTCGATGTGATCCGCGTGATTCGGGAAATGCTGGGTGCCACCAACGGTTTGACAGCAGCACCGGGCACCATCCGCGGTGACTACAGCAGCTCTCGCCAGATGAATCTGGTTCACGCTTCTGATGGAGCCGAAGCCGCCACTCGCGAAATCGATCTGTACTTCGACTCGACCGAGATCTGCCAATACGTCCCCAGCCTGACCCCATGGTTCCGTGCTGACGACGAGTAAACCTTCGATGATTGCAGGATCCCGCCTAGCAAGCGGGATCTGCTTCTTTTTTAGCGAGGCGTAATTCTTTTAGAGCAAATCCGCGCGGTCAAAATCAAAATTGGGTACGATATTCTGAAAAGGCCCAACCCCGCGGTGACATGATGCAAATCAAGAACTCTCTGACCCTGCTGTTCCTGCTCTCTCTCTGTTTCTGTTGTGAATCTCTATTCGCTCAGCAATGGAGTTTCTATCGCGGTCCCAATAGCGATGGCACCGCCGCCACCACAGCCAAACTGCAAGGCCAACTCAAGGTGCACTGGAAAGTCCCCACGAACTTGGGCTTCAGTTCTTTCTCGCTGGCCGATGGCAAAGCCCTCACGGTCGTCACCAAAGGAAAACGCGAACAGTGCGTGGCTTTGGATATCGAAACGGGCGAGGAACTTTGGACGGCCCCGTTAGGCTCCAACAAGTACCAACGCGGCGGCGACTCGGGAGCCCGCAACAACAAAGGCGGTGACGGCCCCAGATCCACTCCCACGATCAAGGATGGATTGGTTTATATCTACGACGCGCACATGAAGCTCTACTGTTTGAAGCTTGAGAACGGCAACACCGTCTGGAGCCAAGACATTCTCAACGATTACAAAGGAATCAACATCAAGTGGCAGAGTGCAGCGTCACCGGTCGTTGATGACAAACGCGTTTTCGTTCCCGGAGGCGGCCCCGGACATTCCATGCTGGCGTTCAACCGCACCAACGGCGAACTGATCTGGAAAACGGGCAGCGAAACGATGACCCATGCCACGCCCTTGCTGACATCGATGGGCGGAACGGACCAGATCCTGTTCTTCATGCAATCCGGGATCTTTGCGTTGAACCCTGAAACGGGCGAGCAACTTTGGAAAACCCCGTTCCCTTACAAAACATCCACGGCGGCGGCCCCGGTCGTTTTCAAAGATTTCGTTTATGCTTCGGCTGGTTACGGGGTCGGTGCGAAACTCTTCCAAGTCAACGGCGCCAGCGTGGAAAAGAAATGGGAGAAACCCAATCGCTTGCAAAACCACTGGAGCACGCCCGTTTTCTACAAAGGCCACATCTACGGCATGTTCAGCTTCAAACGCTACGGACGCGGCCCGATGAAGTGCATCGACCCGCTCACCGGCGAAGAGAAATGGTCCAAAGAAGGATACGGACCGGGTAATTGCATCTTGGTTAACGACAAACTGGTCACCCTGTCCGACAGCGGCGAATTGGTGATCGTCGAAGCGACCCCCGACGCCTACAAAGAGATTTCGCGCGACAAAGTGCTGGCCGGTAAGTGCTGGTCCATGCCAGCGATCGACAACGGAAAAATCTACCTTCGCAGCACCTCCGAAGGTGCCTGCGTTAGTTTTGAGTAGGGCTTAAACGCGGACCAAAACGCGACCGCCAAACGGTAATCCTTCCTCTTCCACGACAACCACCTCCAACCCCAACCTAACAATTCGATGCTTCCAATTGGCTTTCAGTATTCCGGCGCGACGGGCGGAATCAAAGAATCAGGCAAACCCGATATCGCGATTATTTCTTCCGATGTTCCGGCGGTTGCCGCCGGGGTCTACACGCAGAACATTGTCCGCGCGGCGTCGATTGACTGGAACCGAAAAATCACGCCCACCGATGGCTTCAAAGCCGTCGTGGTCAATTCGGGAAACGCCAACGCCTGCACCGGCAATGTCGGTCATGAAAACAATCAGCAAATGGCGACCCTGACCGCCAACGCACTTGCCGCCGCGCCCGAAAACATTTGCGTCATGTCGACAGGAGTCATCGGACACCAGCTTCCCATGGACTGTGTCGAAACGGGAATCGCGACCGCCGCTCAAAATTTAGGGAGCCAACTGGCAGACTTTGAAGCCGCCAGTCAAGCCATTTTGACCACCGACCAAGGCAACAAGACGGCCTTTCGCAGTTTCGAAATTCAAGGCAAAACGATTCGGCTTGCCGGCATGGCCAAGGGCGCCGGCATGATCGGACCCAACATGGCCACCATGCTGGGCATCGTCACCACCGATGCAAAACTGAGCGCTGCCGACGCTCAAAAGGTCCTGCAACACGCCGCCGACCACAGCTTCAACTGCATCAGTGTCGAAGGACATACCAGCACCAATGACTCCCTCGTGTTGATGGCCAACGGACAATCCGAAGCCCTGCTGCAAGACGAGGAATCGATTCAGCTGTTTTCCAACCAGCTGACCGAATTGTGTATCGAACTGGCCACCCAGATCCCGGCCGATGGCGAAGGCGCCACTCACTTGATCCAGATCAATGTCTCGGGAGCAGGGTCCGACGCTGACGCCGACACCGTCGCCCGGGCCGTGGCGATGAGCAATTTGGTGAAAACCGCCATCGCCGGTGCCGACCCAAATTGGGGGCGGATCACTTCGGCGACAGGTCTGACCTCCGTCCGGTTCGACATTTCTGAGCTGAGTGTGTCCATCAACGGGACTTCAATTTTTGCTGCCGGCCAACCGGTCGAATTTGGTGAAAAGGAACTTAGCCAGAATATGGCTTCGAATTTTGAAACTTTGTTGGACATTCAGATCGGGGCGGGAGTCGGCAAGGCGACCCACTGGACCAGCGACCTGAATGAGGCCTATGTGAAATTCAATTCCGAATATACGACCTGAGAGGGTTTCGCTGTCACATTGGGTAGTCGGTAAGGATTCCGCTTGCTGAATCAGTCAATGGGCATGGTTTTTGCTTTGCGTTATTGTTCCGTTGTTGTTCTGATGGCTTCTCTGGGCAATCATCGTGCTGGCCGATTTCGGAACCTTGACAATTCACTTTCCACGCCTAGCCTATTGAAATCGAATAGACAAAAACCGCCTACTTCTGGTCACCACCTATGGCTACTGACAAAGACAACGCCAAACAAGATAAAGACAAGGACTTGGTTTCCGGCGAGGAAATTCAGGCAACCGTCGTTGATGACGGCCTCGACCTCGACATCGTCGACGAATTCAGCGAGGACGATTTCGATGAGGACTTCGATGACGATTTCGAAGAAGAAATCAAAGGCGAATACAATCTCGAAGACGACAAGTACGGCAAGGAGTTCGACGAGAACTTCGGTCACTTGACCGACCCCACTCGCGTCAAGAAACCCAAGCCAGAAGATGCGACTCCGGCGGGCAAAAAAGCGGCCGGCAAAAAAGCTGACGCAAAAGCCAGCGCCGACAAATCGGCCAAGACAGCCAGTAAGACTGCGAAGAAAGCACCGGCCAAAAAGAAGTCGGCCCGCAAGAAGTAGCAGTCGCTTTCAGTTCGCTGATCATGAGTAGGGCCGGTTCCTACCGGCCATCGTTAACG
>CAZDZX010000006.1:0-4210 GCA_964510005.1 uncultured Pirellulaceae bacterium | reverse complement strand
TCAGTTCGCTGATCATGAGTAGGGCCGGTTCCTACCGGCCATCGTTAACGTTTCTGTTTGGGGCGCCATCACACTCTGGCCGGACCTTGGAGACACTTACGAAGGTCCCAGCCTTTGCCCATGAGTCCATTGGGGATTGGACGATTTCGCCGCCAGAGTGGACTTCCAGCATTCGTGGACTTTCCCCAACCCGTTGCCCGAATCCACGCATCGGCAAAAGTACAACACCGTGCTGGTGGACGGCTTCAAAGACTCGCAACACAAACGACTACTTTCGTTTACACAGAAATGGCCCAATTCCGATTCAGCCGAAGAGGCAAAATTGAAACGTGAAGAAATTGCCGGAGCCATGGCCAAAGAGATTCTAGGCATCGCTCGTGAAAGCTCTCGCAGATCGAAAATAAAACGTTTCGAACGCGATTTTAAAGATTTAATGCAATCACCGGCCATCAAAGCTGCTTTTAAGCAGCAATAACATGCCACCTGCCGATCAGGTCCCCAACCGCCTCCCAATTTGACGACCCGTAATTACCACAGCCGCTAACCTTGTGATTCAAGGCCGCTTCGGGGATATTTACGGGCTTTCGATTCGCAACCTATTTCCCAGCAACCGCCATGTCCTCGGGCGACAACTCAAAAATCAACTTCCCTGAAAACGAAGCCAAAGTCCTCGATTTCTGGAAACAGAACTCGATCTACCAAAAATCGCTGGATCAGCGTGCTGGCAACCAGCGCTACGTCTTCTTCGAAGGCCCTCCCACCGCCAACGGCAAACCCCACCCCGGACACTGCCTCACTCGCGCCATCAAGGACCTGTTCCCGCGCTACAAAACGATGCAGGGTTTTCTTTGCGAGCGCAAAGCCGGCTGGGACACCCACGGGCTGCCCGTCGAAGTTGAAGTCTGCAAAGAGCTGGGCATCCACGCCAAAGAAGAAATCGAAAACTACGGCGTCGAACCGTTCATCCAAAAATGCCAACAATCCGTTTGGCAATACATGCAGCAGTGGGAACAGCTCACTGAACGGCTGGGCTTCTGGGTCAAACTGGACGAAGCCTATGTGACCTACCACAAGTCCTACGTGGAATCGGTTTGGTGGTCGCTGAAAAGTCTCTTTGATCGGGACCTCCTCTACGAAGGCCACAAAATCATCTGGTGGTGGGCTCAAGGCGGAACCGCGCTCTCGGCCGGCGAAGTCGGAGAGGGCTACAAAACCGTTCGTGACCCCAGTGTCTATGTTCGCTTTCCGTTGCTCGATCGGGAAAACACTTCGTTGCTGGTCTGGACGACGACTCCGTGGACATTGCCATCGAATCAGTTCGCCGCCGTCAAAGACGATATCGAATACGCCCTCGTTTACGATCCGGAAATCGACCACAACTTAATCCTCGCCAAAGACCTTGTCGAAACGATCGCCGGCAAACTCAAACGGGAATTGGAAATCAAGGAAACGATGCCGGGCAAGGACCTGATCGGCGAGCGCTACCAGCCACCGTTCGATTACTTCCACAAAGACCTCGGCGACAAAACCGGCACCCTTAAATCCGGTGGACAGCAACACCTTTACTGGCGGATCACGCAGGCCGACTTTGTCACCACCGCCAGCGGTACCGGCGCCGTCCACGAAGCCCCCGCCTTTGGCGAAGTCGACTATGAGTTGCTGGTTGACCAACAGGCTTTGTTTGAAGCCGGTGAAGGCCCCGACATCATCTGCCCCGTCGAACCGAACGGAAAATTCAACGCCGAAGTTCCGGACTTCGAAGGCATGTGGGTCAAAGACGCCGACAAACCGATCCTCCGCGCCCTCAAAGAAGCCGGCACGCTCTACCTTCAAGAACAATACGAACACGAGTATCCGTTCTGCTGGCGGGCCGATGATGATCCTTTGATTCAGTATCCGCGGCACAGTTGGTTCATCCGCACCACCCAATACAAAGACAAAATGCTGGCCAACAACCAGCAGATCAATTGGCTTCCCGATCACATCAAAGACGGCCGCTTCGGGAACTTCCTCGAAAGCAATGTCGATTGGTCGTTGTCGCGCGAGCGTTATTGGGGCACGCCGCTTCCGATCTGGAAGTGTGAATCCACTGGCAAAATGGAAGCCATCGGCGCCTACGATGAACTGCTGGAAAAGCCTGGTGTCACCGGCACCGAAGTCTGGGACGCTGCCCTCGCCGCCAACCCCGACCTGCCCGACGACTTGAAAGTCCATAAACCTTACATCGATTCGATCACCTACGATTCGCCCTTCGAATCCGGCGCGCGGATGAAGCGCGTCCCCGAAGTCATCGATTGCTGGTACGACAGCGGCGCGATGCCCTTTGCTCAGTGGGGCTATCCACACAAAGGCCATGAGGATTTCAAAGCCCAATTCCCTGCGGACTTCATTTCCGAAGCCCTCGACCAAACGCGTGGCTGGTTCTATTCGCAATTGGCCATCAGTACGCTGCTGTTCGGCGACGAAGAAGGCAGCGAAGCCAAAGTCGAATTCCCGCATCCATTTAAGAACTGCATCGTGCTGGGATTGATGCTGGCCGAAGGCAAGGTCTGCGTGAAGTGCGGCAAACGCCATCCCTCAGAAGCCGAAAAGTGCGAAGAGAAAGACTGCGGCGGCAAACTACAACGCAAGACAGAGAAAATGTCGAAGCGTCTGCGGAACTACCGTCCGCCGAACGAGATCTTTGACCTCTACGGCGCCGACGCACTCCGGTGGTACTTCTTTGCCAACCAACCGCCCTGGACGTCAATCATCTATTCCGAACGGGCGATCAAGGAAAGTATTCCTGAATTCCTGCTTCGCATGTGGAACGTCTACAGTTTCTTCACGCTGTACGCGGGCATCGATGGTTTTGATCCCTCATCAGCAAGCAACCCCGGCCAGCTCACCAGCGAAGGCCTTGCCACGGGCACGGGGTTCCGACCGGTGGCCCAGCGCAGCGAACTCGATCGTTGGATCATCAGCGAACTCAACCGCACGATTTCAACAGTCACGTCCTGCATGGACGCCTACGACAATTACGGCGCTTCGCGTTCGCTGAACCATTTCGTGGACGTGCTCAGCAACTGGTACGTTCGCCGCAGCCGCGATCGATTTTGGGCAAAAGACACCACCGATCCAAACAAGCTGGACGCTTACTGGACGCTGTTCGAATGCCTCGCCACCCTGTCTCGACTCAACGCGCCCTTTGTGCCCTTCATCTCGGAAACGATTTGGCAGAACCTGACGCAGAGTTTCCGCGACAAAGGCATCGACGTCCGCGAAAGCGTTCACCTCTGTGATTACCCGGTCGCCGACGCGGCCCTTATCGATGAAGATCTTTCTCGACAGATGGAGCTGCTTCGCCAAATCGCATCGCTGGGCCTTTCGGCTCGCATGAACGAGAAACTGAAAGTCCGCCAACCGCTTTCGGGCGTGACGGTGGTGTTGGCATCGGATCAAGATCAGGCTTGGTTGGAAACTCATTCGGAGCTTCTCAAAACGGAACTCAACGTTCGCGACGTTACTTTTAAGCTCGATGCGGCTCAATATGTGGACTATCAGATTGTCCCCAATTTCAAAGCCTTGGGGCCACGAGTTGGTAAGCTGATGCCTAAGGTCAAGAAAGTGATTAATGATTTGGATGGGGCAACCATGCTTGAGTCCCTGCAAAACGACGGCAAGGCCACGATCGAAGTCGAAGGACAGACGTTTGAGCTGACCGGTGACGACATCGAAGTCCGTTTGCAGGCTAAAGAAGGTTGGGCTGCGGCGCAAGGTGCCGGCGTGGTGGTTGTTTTAGCGACGGAACTGACTCCCGAGTTGATTCGAGCCGGATTGGCTCGAGATTTGGTTCGCTTGGTTCAGGATCAGCGAAAATCGCAGGACCTTGAGCGTACCGATCGAATCGAATTGATTGTTTTCACCGACTCGGAGGAATTCAGCCAAGCCATTGACGAAAACCGCGACTACATTTGCGGCGAGACATTGGCGACGACCTTGGAGATCAAGCCATTGGCTGACGCTCCGGCGGATGCCATTGAGAAACAGATCGGAGACATTGTTGTGAAGATTGGGATTCGAGTTGCGACATAAGATGAGTGCTTGAGGCTCAACAAATGGAAAACACCTTGGCCTATGGGTAGCTCCTACAGGATGTCACCCCTCACCCCCAGCCCCTCTCCCGCAAGGGGAGAGGGGAGCCAGTTAATTTTTGGGTCTCAATTTTTGG
>CAZDZX010000005.1:36535-40757 GCA_964510005.1 uncultured Pirellulaceae bacterium | reverse complement strand
CATCGTGACCATGGCACCCACATTGCATATTTTGCCCTGCCGAATTCCCGGAACCCATCACGACAAGCGATCCTTACATCCGCGGTTTATCCGAGTGACGCGATCAGCGAAAGCAGCTGTGGTAGAAAAATCCGATTCGCACGCCCCCGATGGCTCAACACGGATTTGACCTGATCGCCAAGCTCTGCAAATGTCATCCCGTATTCCGGAATTTCAAAAATCGGGTCGTAGCCAAAACCGGCTTCACCGCGCTCTTGGTCGATGATCCGACCATGACATTGGCCTTCGCAGTCGATGCAGATATTTCCTTGGGGGTCCGAGAGAGTCATGTGGCAGGTATACCAAGCGTTGCGCTGGGTCCGGGGAACGCCTTTGAGTTCCTCGACCATTTTGATTCGATTGGATTCATCGGTGGCGGATTCGCCAGAGTATCGAGCCGAGTAAATTCCCGGTCGGCCATCCAAGGCCGCGACCGACAAACCGCTGTCTTCCCCCAAAACATATTGCGACAGAGTCTTCGCCTGCTGACAAGCTTTTAGGGCAGCGTTTTCACCAAACGTGGAACCGGTCTCTTCGACTTCGATGGACTCCGGAAAGTCATCGAGCGTTTTTAGCTGAATTTGTTGATGGGGTTTCAGCAAAAACTCTAGCTCTTTCCGTTTTTTCTGGTTACGAGTTCCAAGGACCAGTACGAAAGGGGATGTCTCAGGCATTCTTGAAGCTCGGAATGTTTCGATTTTGAGTGTGATTAGGCCACAAAATAGCGGGTTAACTACCGCTAGGTTTCACGGTTCCCGCCTATGAAGTTCTATCTCATTGTCAGGCCAGAATCCATGCTGTCAAACTCCATTGAAATTACCCCTCACCCGTCTAAGGGATATGTGCTGACTGCTGAACTGGTGATCAACCGTCCTCTGGAAGAAGTCTTCAATTTCTTTGCCAGTGCAGAAAATCTTGAATCGATCACTCCGGCGTTTCTGCAGTTCAAAATCGTGACGGAGCTTCCGTTGAAGATGCAGCAGGGGGCTCTGATTGACTATCGATTAAAGCTACACGGCCTCCCGATCAAGTGGCGAACGGAAATATCTGCTTGGGAGCCACCCCGCCGGTTTGTTGACCAGCAGATCTGGGGTCCCTACAAACGCTGGCATCACGAGCATACGTTCGAGTCGCTTGATGGTGGTCGTACGCTGGCTAGAGATAAAGTCCACTACATTTCGCGATTCGGGTCTTTGGTTCATCGCTTCTTCGTGAAACCGGACCTGCTGAAGATTTTCAATCACCGACAGAACATGCTGCTGTTGCATCTTGATCCTCCACAGTCGGACGGGATGAAGTCGGAACGATCCGACAGAGAAATGGTGCCGGCTTAGTCGTGGCCGGCCCTCTCCTTTGATCCATCACAATAGCGGACCTGCACAAAACAACAGCGGACCTACACAAAAAAAGGTCCGGCCCATCGTAAGCGACGGGTCGAACCTTGTCTTTTAAATGATCAGTGAATTAATACTTCACTTTCTGGTAGCCAAGCGATTTAACGAACGCTTCACTCACTTCCCCATTCGTTTCAATTGCGTAATGACCTGCTCCCGCTTCGACTTCAGGCGGAACTCGGTTGAAGCGAAAGTACTGTTCCTTGAGGTACTCGCTACCGGTGTCAGCGATCGACTTGCCTTCGGTGATTCGACGAATCACATAGACCTTGTTGCGAGTCTCATTGGCCGCGACCCCTGCTTGATTGAGCTTCAAACCGAAGGCTGTTTTCATGAACTCTTCGGCAGGGTCTTCGACATCGAAAACGGTGCCGTAAACGGACGTTCTGCCAAACCCTGAGCTGAGCCATGTGAATTCACCTGTGGCACTCGCGTTGTCAGGGTACAGTTGAGTCAAAGGCTTGCCTTCGTTGTTGGCTTTGTCTGCCATTTTCTGGCCGGCTTCGAGTGCGAGATCAACGGCCTTCTGGCGTTTCCAGAATTCAACGATTGCATCCCGAGCTTGTGCAGGATCAGGAACTTTCGCTTGTTCGCGTTCGGAAGTCCAGTAAACAAAACCGTTGGGGACTCCGACCTGAACGACGGCTTCGGGATCGAAGTCGCTAGAACTATCAAAGTTTCTGAAGATCTGGAGGGAAACCGCGATGTTTGCATACCGTGGTGGTCGGCCACGTCCGGAATATTGGGCGACTTGAAAATTGACTTTGCCGATGTCGGTTTCGTCCAATTGGTCTTTTTCAACCAGTCCGGTTTCAGCGAAAACCAAAGAGTTGGTTTTGGCGAAATCAGCGAAATCGGGAAGCATGGGCTTGGATTCTGATTTGGAACCCGTGTTCTCCCAGCGAAGGAAATCCAGCTGGTAGTTTTCCAGCAGGGTTTTCGCTCGCAACAGAGCCTTGGTCCGCTTCTCTTCCACCTTTGGTTTTGCCAAGTTTGATCGAATTCGATCCGCAACTTCGCTAAGAGGTCGGATGCGTTCCTGCGGTCCATCGCCGACTCGAGGCTCCGTTCCTTCTTTAGGGAGGGTCAGGCCGCCGAGGCCGCCGACTTCCTCTTCTTGGTCCGCTGTTTCGTCACCCGCCATCGCTTCCTTTTGGGTCGCGTCGGTTGCGGCTTGAGCGGGTTCGGCCAGCTTCAGGCCAGACTCCATTTCCGTCGTTTTCAATTCAGTGCTTGGCGCGGCTTGTGCAGCAGGTTGAGCCAGGTCGGTTTGAACTTCGATTTTCTCTTGAAGGTCATTCTTGATTTCGGCCCCTTCCTGAACGGCGTCTTTGAGAATGTCAGCTACCTTTTCAGCGGCTTGGTCAGTTTGAGTGCTGACGACAACCGTCTTTCCGGCGGTCACCTTGAACGATTGATCCTTTTCTGTGGATTCCTCTTTGGAGTCGCTGCCGGGTTCGACTTCCACGGCTGGTGCGGCGCCGTCTGCCTTGGTTTCACTGCCGTCTGCCTTGGTTTCACTGCCGTCTGCCTTGGTGCCGCTACCGGGTGCATCTCCTCCAAAATCCAGTTTGAAATCCGAAGGATCATCTGTGATGCTGGTTTCAATAACCATCGGATCCCGGAATTTCACCATTTTGTCATACTGGGCCTGGATCTGCTCATCGGTGATTTTGCTTTGCTCACTTTTCAGGGCCGCATCGTAGTCAAACATCAAATACTGCACGTTGACTTTGCGGGGGATGCGAAATCCCGGACGCTGACCGGTGGGGTCCTTCAGCCTGTATTTTCCTTCCTCGAAAAGTTCCTCGATTTCGGCTCGATTGGGCTCGCCAGAAACTTTACTAACATACTCTTCGACAGAGACCGGAACGACTTCGCACTCGATCAACTGACTGGTTCGCTTGAAAATTTGAACCGCTTCTGTCGGAGAAGGGTTGGGAGCGATTCCAACGCCCAGCAATGAGGTCAACTGCAAAGCGCTCAACTCAAGCTTGAGGTGTTCGCTGATTTCTCCCAAGGAAATATTGTTCCCGTTGGCGACCTTGTTGATCTGCTTGAGGTCGGCGAGCGAAAATTCTGCCTCTCCGGCAGTATAGTAGTAGTGATCCTGAACCATGGCGTCGCTGATAAAGATCTTTTCCTCAGCGGCGCGCTTGGCCAACAAAAGCCGGTTGATCAACTGCTCGTCCACAAATCCAGACTCTTGCTGGCTTTCGTTGATCCGAAGCAGTGCCGGTGCCAATGGCTGGTACCTTTTGCCTTGTTCCTCGCATTGGATGCTTGCCTGATTTTGCAATTGGCTAAGGAACCGCTGGGCAGAGAAGTGCCGACGGCGCAACAGGTCCAGATCAGCTCGAGTGATATCCCCTTCGCGCCATTTGGCGATGACTTCGTTTTGGACAGTGTCGTTTGACCCAATACCTCGGACCAAAGAATCAAAGACCTGACCCAGTCCAAAAATGGCCATCAGGAGAGAGCCAAAAATGATCAACATCCACGTGGCTTGAGAGCGGAACCATCTAAGCATCGAAAAACCCGTTTCGAATTAAAAGAACCGGAGCCCGACAGGGACCGGAAAACAATTGATAATCGCGTAAATTTATCTGTGAAAACCCGCGGATTCAATCCCAATCCCCGTATTAATATCCAACGAAATCCCAATAAGCCCCCCCGCCAACGACAAATAGCCCAGATGTCGGCTTTTGGTGCTGTGGCTTGCGAAGATCAAAGCCCACTCACGGCCTCCAAAATAGAATTTGCGAGGTCATTTTGAGGACGGGCTGACG
>CAZDZX010000005.1:32901-36435 GCA_964510005.1 uncultured Pirellulaceae bacterium | reverse complement strand
GGCACGAAGGCGTGACGTCGGTCGGAGGTCTGCTGGCACACGTGGATCGGAACCGCGACGGTTACTGGTCGGATGGTTTCGATTTTGAGACAATCCCAGCATGTCAGGCGTGCCTATAGAAACAACCGGGATCTATCCCAATATCATCATCCGCGCATCGGCGGGAACCGGGAAGACGTTCCGGCTTTCCAATCGCTACCTGAAACTGCTGGCATCGGGGGTCGAATGCCACGAGATTCTTGCCACCACGTTTACGAAGAAAGGCGCCGGCGAGATCCTCGACCGGATCGTTCAACGACTGGCTCGGGCGGCTCTTTCACCCACCCACAGTGCGACCCTGGCCGAAGAGTTGGGCATCCCGCTGGATCAGCAGCGTGCCAAAATTATTTTGCAGCCACTTCTGAAGGGCCTGCATCAACTTGAGATCAGCACTCTCGACAGTTTTTTCAATCGAGTGGCGAGGGTGTTCTCGTTGGAGTTGGGGCTGCCGCCGACGTGGGAGATCGTCGAAGAGCAGCAGATCGATATGCTTCGTCGTCGCACGATTCGTCAAATGCTTCGCAACGAGGACGTGGTGACGCTGCTGCCGTTGATGAACCGAGGAGAATCCAGTCGCAAGATCGCGACCTTGGTTATGGGCGTGGTCAAATCGCTTTACGATGTCGCTCGTGAATCCGACGACGCCGCTTGGGATCGCTTGGAAGAATTAAACACGTTTCTGCCGCGAGAAGAAATCGATCAGCTAAAAGTCTTCGCTGCCAGCTTGCCTCCCGATAAACGAAAAAATGTAACCAAGCAGTGGGAGAAAGTTGTTCCCATGTTGGAAGCTGAAAACTGGCTGGCAATGTCGGAGCTGAATTGTTTTGGATACGCCATTGATGGAGAGCCCGCCACCGGAAGATCCAAATTCAAACCGGACTATGCCAGAGTTCTGTTGAGTTTGGTGCCGCACGTGCGCGCTTGGATCACCAATCGACTGATCGAACGGAACCAAGCCACGTGCCGGTTGCTGAGGATCTATGGAGAAAGCCTCGAGTCGACGAAGTCGCGATTGGGTCAGCTTCGGTTCGACGATGTGACCGAGCGGTTGGTTGAATTCGTAAAGATGTGGGACACCGATCAGTTTTCATTTCGTTTGGACAATCAGATTCAGCATTTGCTACTGGACGAATTTCAGGATACTTCGCCGCAGCAATGGAGCGTGATTGAACCGTTTGCCCGAACGGTCTGCCAATCGAACGATCCTGAGCGTTCGTTCTTTTGCGTTGGCGACATGAAGCAGGCGATTTTCGGATGGCGCGGTGGCGTTGCCGAGATCTTTGATTTGGCCGAGCGAGAACTCGACGGGCTCGATGCCGACGAACCGATGACGATGAGCTATCGCAGTAGTTCGAAAGTCATCGAGTCGGTCAACGGGGTCTTTGGGAAGCTGGATCGATTCGAGAGCAACAATGCGATCGCGACGTCGGCTGTGCACTCGTGGGAGGAGTGGTTCGAGCCACATTCGACCGTCAAAGGAGAATCCTTCAAAGGCCACGTGACGGTGGAGTACGCTGCGGATACTGACGACAGTTTTTCGGGGGATCGTTTTGTTCGAGCCCGGATCCGAAACCGCAACACCCAAGTCGCCACGGTCGAACGTGTGCGGAGGCTTGCCCGCGAACTGCCCAAGGAAATGTCGATTGGAGTGTTGACTCGCACCAACAAAGAGGTCGCGGAACTTATTTTCATGCTGCAGCAGGCCGGAGTTCACGCCAGCGAAGAGGGCGGAAACACGTTGACCGATTCGGCTGCCGTGAACCTGATCCTGTCTGCGATCACGCTGGCTGATCATCCTGGTGACAGTTGCGCCCGTTTCCATGTCTCCCACTCGCCGTTGGGCGAACATTTGGAGATCCCTCCCGAAACGCCTGACAATCAACGGGAGACTCAACGTGCCGCCAGTGCAGCGGCGGCGCGGATCCGAGAGCAGTTGGTGCATCGCGGATACGGGCCGACGATCGAGTCGCTCGCCCGCATCCTCGCTCCCGATTGCACGCGTCGAGAATTGACGCGATTGCAACATCTAGTGCGAATCGCTTTCGGAAGCCGCAGTGATAGTCGGCGGTGGGCCATGCGTCCCATACGATTTGTCGAATACGTTCGCGACGAGATCAAAATCGCGGACCAGACTTCGGCACGGGTACGTGTGATGACGATTCACAAATCAAAAGGGCTTGAGTTTGATGCCGTTGTCGTGCCGCATTTTCACAAAAACAACGAATGGATCGAGTCCTTCCCCGCTGTGATTATTGGCAGGCCTTCACCCACCGATCCCATCGAAACGGTTTGTCGTTACATCAATCAGCATCAGCGAAAATTGCTGCCTGAATGGTTGCAGACGCTGTTTGACGAAGGGCAGCGGCGCACCGTCCGCGAAGCGATGTGTGTGGCTTACGTGGCGATGACTCGAGCCGTTCACGCCTTGCATGTGGTGCTTTCGTATTCCGACAAACCGAATGACAATTCATTCGCCGGAGTGTTGCTGTCGACTCTCTGCGAGGGAGCGGAGCGGAAAGCCGGAGTGATTTATGAAAACGGGGACGCGAGCTGGTATCAAGAATCCGCCTCCCAACAGCCCGCCTCGGAATCTGACATTGATGTCTCCAGGTATTACCAGCATCATCAAGCGGGCGAAATGTTTCGACCGTTAAGTCGTGAAACTCGCTCCAAGCGGGGCGTCGAGCGAATTCGTCCTTCTTGGCTTGAAGGTGGATCGAAGGTGAAGCTGGCGGACACGCTGGTGTCGCCAGATCGGGAGCGAATGTTGGAGTTTGGCAGTTTGCTGCACGCATGTTTTGAGCCGATTCAATGGTTGGATACTCCTCAGCAAGTATCCGATCTTTCTCGCTCGAGTCTGGTGGAGCGTTTGCAAAAGATGGTTCCCGGAACAGCCCAAGTCGGACGTGCGGTGGATCGCTTTTTCGAGTTGCTGCAGCAGCCGAACCTTCGTCAGTTGTTTTCTTCGGTTGCGACGCGCGAGAAATTCGTAGTCGACCCGCAAAGCGTGCTTGAGGTTCGAACCGAACAGCGACTAGCAGTTTTGCTGGATCCGGGCAGTTCTGTGCATGCCGATTCGATCATCCAAGGGACGATTGATCGATTGGTGATCGTCCGGGAGGGCACCCAAGCCGTCGCTGCCGAGATCACAGATTTCAAAGTCGATCACATTAACGAAGACAATCTGGCCGATCGAATTAAGTTTTACCGGCCTCAGATCAGGGCGTACCGGGAAGCGATTCGAGAAATGTACGGTCTGGCTGACAGTCAGATCGCGACTCAGCTGGTTTTTGTCCAATCGGGCCATGTGGTCCAGATGGACTTTTTCGACAACAGTGTTGCTTCGGATACCGATTTGAAATTGCCCAAATCACCGCCGCCGGGAGTCCGGTCCGAAGTGAAATCGGCTTCCCGCCCTGCCCCACCAAAGCCTGCTCCGCGAAAACCGGAAACGGCGCAGTCGAAATCGGAAACCGTGCAGTCGAAATCGGAAAC
>CAZDZX010000005.1:0-32801 GCA_964510005.1 uncultured Pirellulaceae bacterium | reverse complement strand
GAAAACCGGAAACGGCGCAGTCGAAATCGGAAACCGTGCAGTCGAAATCGGAAACTGTGCAGTCGAAATCGGAAACGGCCAAGCGGAAACCGGAAACGGTTAAGCGAAAACCCAAAAAATCGGATCCCTCTCCGGGGCAAAAAATGTTCTGGACGGATGACGAAAACGGCCCTATCGGGTAGTCTTTTCGGGTGCGCGGTCATCATGCCCCCCCGATATGACCGGCTTCTTTCTCCGGCGACCTATGTTTCCAGTTCTGATTTTTTATTGTGTCCTCATTGTCATCGCATCGACCGCTGGCGGTTCGCTGCCGTCGCGAATGAAGTTGACGCACAAAAAGATTCAGCTGGTCATCAGTCTTGTTTCCGGTGTGATGCTGGGCGTTGCGATGCTGCACCTACTACCACACGCGATTGCGAAAATTGGTCGAGCCGAACCGGCGCTGATGGCTTGCTTGACCGGGTTGCTGTTTATGTTCTTTATGGTGCGGCTGTTCCATTTTCACCAGCACGATCTGGCGGTCGATACCGAACACGACCACAAACAGAAAGAGCTGTGCGACGACGATCGAGATCACCATCACGTTCACTGCGATCACCATCACGGGGAAGTCGATTTCTCTTGGGCGGGACTTTGTTTTGGCCTGACGGTGCATACCTTGATTGACGGTATCGCCCTCGGGGCGGCCACGCTTTCGGATCAAAATCATGGCTTGGTTGCTGGTGGTCCAGCGATGGTCGGGTTTGGAACTTTTTTGGCGATCGTGTTGCACAAGCCGCTCGATGCGATGTCCATCACCAGTTTGATGCACGCTAAGGGTTGGTCCGTGAATCGGCAGTTGGTGGTGAGCTTGATCTTCGCGCTGGTGTGTCCATTGGGAGCCGTTCTGTTTTGTGTTGGATTCGAGCAGTTCGATGAAGGTGGAATGTTTCTGGGATACGCGCTGGCTTTCTCTGCGGGCATTTTTCTCTGTATTTCGCTGGGCGATTTGTTGCCTGAAGTGCATTTCCACTCCCACGATCGGCTACAATTGTCTGGAATGCTGCTGTTGGGTGTCGTGACCGCATTTTCGATCGAATATTTTTCGGGTCACAGCCACAGCACGCCGCCAGATCCGCCTTCGCAAGTTGCGCCCGAAATTGAGAATGTCGATTCAACTTGATTTGACTGCTAGAGATTGTGAATAATCTGTAGCTGGACTGGCATCAGTTCAGAAATCCAAGCTGTCGGTGGGCATGTTTGTGATTTCTGAAGCCTTGTGACATCAGCGACAGCGGGTGTGAACTTTTCTAACCCGATAAAAAATCACAACCTCTCTGTTTTCATTCAGGAGAAACGATGAGATTTCAAAGCTTTGCGACCGGACTGATTCTTTTGGCCGTTGTGGTCATGTTCCAACCCTGGGCGTCGGCCACTTCAACGGCATCACCCGTCGTGACTCAGCAAACCCCCGTGGCGTCAGGATGGAGGTTTGCCAGATTGCGAGTCGAAACCGATGGTCGAGTCACGTGGTTGGTGGGCGGGGAAGTGAATCCTCGAACTGAAAGCGTCCGCGAGTTGTTTCGCCGTTTGGGCGGCCGTCAAAACGGGACCTTTAGTGATCTGTTGAATCAGATCGGTGCCGGTGGCTGGCAGCTGGCTGAAACCAGTGGCAACATTTGGGTCTTTACCCGCAAGGCTTCCAATTGACCGGTGCCGCGAGCGAGATGACGCCTTTTCAGAGGCAGCTGTTCAATACCGTGGCGGGGCTTTCGCCCGGCGAAGTGGTGAGTTTTGGCGATGTGGCTGCCCGTGCCGGGCGGCCGGGGGCGTCCCGCGCCGCGGGCAGGATGCTGGCCACGATCAAGGATTCCGGTCTGCCTTGGTGGCGGGTGGTGTATTCCAGCGGCAAACTTCCGCCCTGCAATCCGACCCTGCAAAAGAAACGACTGCGAGAGGAGGGCGTGAAATTAAAAGGAGATCGAGTTGTCAACGCTCCCTCTGGCCGGTTTGAAAGTTGACGATTGATATTTGCGCCGGATTCTTTGACTGCGATGCCAGCTAAAACTTCTAAGCCATTGGTGATTTTGATTCACGGCATTGCTGCCCATCGCAGTATGTTTCTCTATCTGGGATGGTGTTTGTGGAGGAAGGGATTCCGCATCCGCACGTGGGGGTATCGCAGCGCTTTTTCAACCATTCCCCGTCACGGCAAAGACTTTCGTGACTTTCTGGATCACGTCGACGCGGATCCGTCGGTATCGGAGTTTCATATCGTCGCCCATAGCATGGGCGGCATCGTCACGCGGCAGGCGCTGTTGTACTTTCGGCCGAAGAAGCTGAAGCGGTTCGTCATGCTATCGACGCCCAACGGGGGATCGAAGGTGGCCAGAAAGTTATCCCGATCGATTTTTCGGTTTTCGAAAACACTGCGTCAGATTTCAGATGAGGACGGCAGTTTTGTCCGTCAGCAGGAGTTTCCTCACGGAGTCGAAACGGGTGCGATTTTTGCGAACGTCGATCGCGTCGTGACTCGTGAAAGCAGCCAACCGTATGAAGGCGTGCCGTTTTATGAGTTTTACAGCGGACACAATGACTTGCTGATTCGGCCCACGACCGCCCGCGCAGTCGAATCGTTTCTGCGAACCGGAAAATTCCCGCCAATGAAGAAGCAATCGTCTTCTCCATCAGCGTAGCGGTCGCCTTGGCCTTGGGTTGGGCACGCGTCTCAAACCGTCGGGCCGGCGGCAAGGACCTTGGCGTCGACTCCCGGAGCGTAGGTCTTGAAATTCTCCACGAACAGAGCTGCGAGGTTTTGGGCGGCTTGGTCATAGGCGCTTGGATCGGCCCAAGTGCCGCGAGGTAACATGATGTTTTCGGGAACGTCGGGACAAGCCGTGATCACGTCGAAGCCAAACACCGGATCCGCTTGCGTGGGGGCTTGGTCGAGTTTTCCGTTGTGAATCGCGTCCATGATCGAGCGGGTGTAGTCCAGCTTCATTCGCGAACCGACGCCGTAGCCACCACCGGACCAACCGGTATTCACCAACCAGACTTTCGAATTGTGTTTCTCGATTTTCTCCGCCAGCATTTCCGCGTACCTGGCCGGATGCCACATCAGAAACGGGCCTCCAAAGCAGGGCGAGAAGGTGGCTTGAGGCTCATTGATCCCCATTTCCGTCCCGGCGACTTTGGCAGTGTAACCGCTGATGAAGTGATACATCGCGTGTTCCGGCGAAAGCCGACTGACCGGTGGCACGACACCGAAGGCATCGCAGGTGAGAAAGATAACGTCGTCGGGATGTCCAGACACGCAGGGGATTTTCGCGTTGGAGATGAATTCGATCGGGTAGGCACCGCGCGTGTTTTGGGTGATCGAATCGTCACTGAAATCAACGCTGTGGTCGGTTTGGTCGTAGACCACGTTTTCCAACACCGCGCCAAAACGCAGTGCTTGAAAAATATCGGGTTCCGATTCCGGTGTCAGGTCAATGGCTTTTGCGTAGCAACCGCCTTCGATGTTGAAAATTCCGTTATCAGTCCAGCAGTGTTCGTCGTCACCGACCAGCAATCGTTTGGGGTCGGCTGACAGCGTGGTTTTGCCGGTTCCCGAGAGTCCAAACAAAACGGAGGACGTTCCGGTTTCGCGGTCGGCGGTGGCCGAGCAGTGCATCGACAAGATTCCACGTTTGGGCATGAAGTAATTCATCATCGTGAACACGCCCTTTTTCATCTCCCCGGCATACTCGGTGCCAAGGATGACCAATTCGCTGGGATGGAGCGAGACATCGACACTGGTTTTGGAAGTCATGCCGGTGGTGCGTCGGTTGGCAGGAAAACGACCGGCGTTGAAGATCACAAAATCGGGTTCGCCGAAGTTGCTGAGTTCTTCTGGCGTGGGCCGGATCAGCATCGTGTGCATAAAAAGAGCGTGATAGGGCCGCGTGCAAATGACGCGAACCTTCGCTTGATTGTCGGGATCCCAGCCAGCGAATGCGTCGACCACGTACAGATGAGGGCAAGTGTTGAGGTAGTCGATCGCCCGTTCGCGGTTGACTTGGAAGACGTTGTCATCGATTTCGATATTGACCGGTCCCCACCAGATATCATTTTCGGAGTCGGGGTGGCGAACCACGCGTTTGTCGGTCGGAGAGCGTCCTGTTTTGGTGCCTGAATAGGCGATCAGAGCGCCAGATTTTGCGATCACGGTTCCCTGTTCCAGCAAAAATGCCTCTTGATAGAGAGTCGCTGGAGGAAGGTTTCGACGGATGTCTTCGACGTGGATGTCGTACGGGGTCAGGTCAAGCATCTGGACGCGAACCGTGGGTTAAAAAAAGGTGGCTGAATGGTTGTTTGAGTGGAAGTGTTGCGGAGGAAGGGCATTCTTAACGACGCCCAACCCACAGAGAAGCGGGGGCGGTTCGAAATCCAAATGAAATTCCGGCCGTGGTTTCCCATGGCAATGATCGGCACTCTCATCAGATTCCCTGCAGAGGGTTTCCTCGTCACGACCTGCATGCTAGCGTTGACAATGCTTCAAATCCAGAGGGATGTCTTCAACGGGCTCCGCTGCAGACAGCGATATAACGAATGAAGCGAAATTGACCCCTTCAGACTGGGAGTTTGGAACATGCGTACGCCAAAAATTTACCTTGTAATCGTTGCAGGAATGATCGCCTTGTTCGTGCAGGATTCATGCAATGCACAACTGGGCCGAATCCAGCCTTCCCAGCAATTTGGCCGGTTTTTGGGCAATGGTCACAGCGTGGGCTATCACATCTGCAATCCGGGCCCCGATACAAGTTATTACAACCCGTGGAGCCACCACAACTCGTTCTTGATTCACCGAACTCCCGAGTACCAATCACGATTTGGCAATTCGGACGTTGATGCGTATCAGCTTCTTCTCAGTGGTCGTTCGCCTCACTTCCAAAATCAGCCAACTCCGTTCCAAGGTTTCTCGGCGACTCCGACAACTGTGGACGCAGATTTCGAGCCCATTGGTGATGATCGCGATGACAGTGATTCGGACTCCAACGGGTCTTCGACTCGGGATGATGATGATTTGGACTCAACTGATTTCAATCGGGATCGTGAGCCCGTGGAAGACAAAGAGTTCCGAACTCCAGAGCGTCCGCAGAGCACACCGGAACCTTCACCGGGTTCGGGTAAGAAAGCTGGTTCAGGCAGCAAGTCGGCAGCTGATCCTGGCGACGTGCGACTTCAGGTCGACTCGATTTTCCAAAATTCCAGCTTCGAATTGGAGCGGTAGGCAAAACACCTCGCGGGTAAAGTGAGGCTGATCTCAACGCGGCTGGTTTGGCCTGCGGATTCAAAAAAAGTTGTAGGGCCGGTTCCCACCGGCCGATCGCAAACACGGCCGATTTGGCCTGTGGATTCAAAAAAAGAAAGGCAAGCCATCGATTGGCTTGCCTTTTTTTTGTATGGACGATTGATTCATAATCGCCGGAATCGGAGCGTGTCGAGCGTTTATACGAGCTCGTTGCGAACGGCCCAAACTGCGGCTTGTGTTCGATCATTGACATGCAGTTTCCGAAGGATGTTCTGCACGTGTTCTTTGACGGTTTCGACACTGATCCCCAGCGATTTGCCGACTTCGCGATTGCTCAAGCCCATCGCGACGTGCCGCAGCACTTGCATCTCGCGATTCGTTAGAGCCGAATGAGGCTCCGACGCGTTGCTTCTCATGCGAGAGCGAACGGTATTGAGCAAGCTCGTTTCGGGAGTCGGTTGCCCTTGAGCAGCACGGTGTAGGGCGTCCAAGAGTTCTTGAACGGGAGCCGATTTCAAAATGTAGTCGTGACATCCCAACGCAGATGCGCGGGCGATGTTGGAAAGCTCCGAAAATCCAGAGAACACCACAACCGGAGGGCAAGAGCCGACAGCTCCGAACTCCTCAAGGTTCCTCAACGCGTCCTTGGCTCCCAAGCGAGATTCCATGACGAGGACATCAGGATTCGACTGCGAAACAAGACTCACAATCTCAGAAGCAGCGGATGCTCTTCCGACGATTTTGATGTCTTCCCCGAGGTTCTTTAAAAGACCGTCAATGATTACGGGATGATCATCTGCGATGGCGATATTCAATGTGATGCGACCAGTCGACATTATGGCTATTCCTATACCCGACGTAATACGGGCCTAATTTAGGGTCGGACTTGTTGAAGCGATTATTCACTTCGAACCGCTTGCACTCCCTCTTCTCATTTGTCAGCCCACCCAGCTGATCAAGTAACTGCAGACGCTTTTGCAGTGAACACTGAAAAATAGAGGCAATCTTGGATTTTTGTCTCAAACCCTAGAATTTCCCTGTTTGAGGCTATTTTGCAACCTACATATCAGGAACTCGCCGTGTCTTTTCTCGACAACCCGAATTGACTCATTATGAACCAAAATAGCAATCAACCCACCCGCCTCCTTTTGGTCGACGATGACCAGCATCTGTTGCAATCCATGGGCAGCTGGCTGGACTCTCAAGGTTTCGCCGTACAGCTAGCGAGCAACATTGAGCAAGCAAAATCCTGCCTACAGGACTCCGTTTTTGAAGTTGCCTTGATCGACCTCCGTCTTGGCGAAGAGGACGGTTTCGAACTGCTGGACCATTGCCGGAGTTCCGTTCCTGAGATGGTGTCAATTATCATCACGGGCTACGCGACACCTGATACGGGTGTTGAAGCAATGCGACGCGGAGCCGCCGATCTGCTGACAAAGCCGCTGATTGATGACGAGCTTTTGATGGCCATCGAACGAGCCATGTCACAGCGAAAAGTCATCGAAGAGAACCGCGACCTGCGAGCCAAGCTTGACCATAAATTGGACAAGAGCAACATTATTGGCTCCGACATGCGAATGCAAAAGATATTCGACATGATCGACAACATCGCCGATACCAAGGCCACGGTTTTGATTACTGGCGAAAGTGGGACCGGTAAGTCCTTGATCGCTCGAGCCATTCATCAGAGATCAAATCGCCGGGACCGTCCCTTCGTGGAAGTCGCTTGTGGGGCCCTGCCTGAAAATTTGCTGGAAAGCGAGTTGTTCGGTCATGTGACCGGTTCTTTCACCGGTGCGACCGGGAACAAGGAAGGTAAATTCCAACAAGCTCATGGCGGCACGATCTTCTTAGACGAGATCGGTACGGCTTCTCCGGGACTGCAAGTCAAACTGCTACGCGTTCTGCAAGAATTTGAGTTCGAGCAAGTCGGTGGCACAAAGACCTTTAAGACCAACACGCGAGTTGTGCTGGCCACCAATGAAGATCTTGAGCAGGCTGTTGCGGAAAATCGCTTTCGCCAAGACCTGTTTTACCGAATCAATGTCATCTGTCTTGAATTGCCTTCCTTGCGAGAGCGTCGCAGCGACATCCCGACTTTGGCTACGCACTTTTTGAAAAGGATCTGTAGCGAAGAAGGTAAATCGATCGAAGGCTTCAATCGCGATGCCATCGAAGCGATGAAAGATTACAAATGGCCAGGTAACGTGCGAGAGTTGCAAAACATCGTCGAACGTGCGGCTCTGTTAGGCAAAGGCCCTGAGTTGGGCGTCAACGACCTGCCGGGACATGTTTCGGAGTGGTTCGTTCCTATGGCGGCAATGGAAACGCCTGTTTCAGGCAAGCGTCAAACGCTTAAGGAAGCTCTCGAAGGTCCTGAGCGAACGATCATTTTGCAGGTTCTCCGCGAAAACAACTGGAATCGTAACGAAACGGCCGACCAGTTGGGCATTAACCGCACCACGCTCTACAAGAAAATGAAGAAACTGGGTCTGGATGACATGGAAGCGTCGATCCGCTTGCAGTCCAACTAAAGAAGCCTATGCCACCACCTGTTGCCACCAGCGCTGGACCAGATCACTAAGCAAACCGTTGTCTTGGTCGAAGGCATGATCGTCCAGTTTCGCCACCGACAACGGCCCGGTGATCGCATTGAGCCAAATCATGGCATCGGCTTGCAGGCAATCTGCCAGCTTGAAAGACTTCCTGTCGATGTCGATTCCTAGATCGGACTCCAAAAACCGCAGCCCGACACTATCGAGAATCTCCCCGCTGGGTGGAAAGGTAATCGTGTCATTGCGAATCAGGCCAATGCTTCCGGTGGAACATTCCGCCACAAACCCCTCCGCGTTGCACAGCAGTGGCATCGCGCCCGGCGATTTCTCTTTGGCCTTTCGGTCCGCCAAAAAGTAGTGCAATCGACTTCGCGATTTGATCGATTTGGGGACCGATTCGGCTGGCACTTCGGTGACGTCCACACTCGCCAGCGAAACGCCTTGCTCACGCCATTGTGTGTCGCGGGAACGGGCCAGTGGCCACGGATAGACCAGCAGCGTTGCCGGGTTGGGGGCGATTTGAAATTGCGGGTCGGCAAACCGAGGGGATGTTCCGGGTGTTGCGCAAAGCCCGATTCCCAGCGCGTCGCCGTCCTCGCAATGAACGCAGTTTCTTTCCAATACCGAATCGATCGCCTGTTCGACCTGTTGGATATCAAGCTCGATTCCAAGGGACAGCAGGCCATTGCCGAAGCGGCGCAAATGCAGTGGCAGCAGCGCGATGTCGCCATCGGCAGACCACGTTCTCATTTGCTCAGTCAGGGTCACTCCCATTGTGAATCCGAAGTCGGAAATGGGAATCGACAGTTCGCTCACCGGCATGAATTTGCCGTTGAGATACCCCGTCAGCGCTGGCGGCGATTCACTCATGAGAGCCGTGTTGCCAACAGTTGACTGCCGGTCGATCCCACGATTTTTACCTCGGTGAGATCATTGTCGGCGATTGTCGGATCGGAAACTTTGACTTGGGCGTAGCGGCACGACGTGCCCCACGCGCTGCCGGAATCGTCGGCCTTTTCGACCAACAGTTGCAGCTTTTCACCGATCAGCGAATCAAAGTACTCGGCTTTCAAAGTCGTTTCCAGCTCGCGGACGATGGCCCCACGCTCGGACTTAATGTTGCCGGGGATCTGATCCGTCATATCAGCGGCGGGGGTCGTTTTACGTGGGCTGAAAGGGAACATGTGAATTTTTGAAAACCCGATCTGCCGGCAGATGTCCAGCGAATCTTCAAAGTCCGCATCGGTTTCGCCAGGGAAGCCGACGATCAAGTCGGTGGAGAACGCGGGCTTGTGAAGGGCCTCTTTGACCACGCGGCAGCGATCGATAATGTGCTTGCGCGTCCAGCGCCGTTTCATGCGGCGCAGAATTCGATCGGAACCGCTTTGCACACAGACGTGTAGATGAGGACAAACCTTTTCCGGGAACTCCTGCATGACTTCGATCAACTCCCGCGTCACCTCGGTGGCTTCGATGCTGGAAAGACGCACACGGAAGTCGCCGGGGATTTCACAGATGTCGCGAGTTAATGTGGAAAGCCGAGTCCAATCGGTTTTGGGTTTCCCTTTATTGAAGTCGACGCCGTAGTGGCCCAAGTGAATCCCGGTCAAAATGACTTCGCGAAACCCGTTGTCGACCAGTCGGCGGACTTCGTCCAAAATCCCGCTCGGTTCGCGGCTCTCCATGCGGGGGCGGACCGTGGGGATGATGCAGTAGCTACACTTTAGCAGGCAGCCGTCTTGGACTTTGACGTAGGCCCGATGTCTGCCGTCCAAGCCGGAGATGCCTTGCGGAATATCGACGACACCAAATCGACCTAGCAAATCGGGAATCTCTCTTTTGTCGGTGACCACTTCAGTGACACCCGGCAGTGCAGCGACGGCTTCGGGTTCTCGGGTGGCGTAGCATCCCATGACAACGATGCGGGCATCCGGGTTGTCGCGGTGCATCCGGCGAATCATCTGGCGACTTTTCGAGTCGCCTTCGTTGGTGATCGTGCAAGTGTTGACGACGCACAGATCGGCGGGCTGGTCGGGGGCTGCATCTGCAAAACCGGCGCCTATTAATCCTTCGCGAACCAGCTGAGTTTCGTACTGGTTGACTTTGCAGCCAAGGGTTGCTGTTTTGATGGATGCCACAGGATTGCGAAAATTAAAAGAAAGGGACGGCAGAACGATAACCCACCATCGATTTTCCGCAAAGATTCAAAACGGGCACCCAAGGCAGGGTTTGCCCGAAAAACGCTTTCTAGTCTTCCGGGACCGGTTCAATCGTTGATTTCATTGAACCTTCACAGCGAGAAATGTGGTGGTCGCGGCCAAAGGCGTGAATCTGATCGCGCTTCAGTTCAGCATGCTCGCGAGTCGTCGTCAGACAGACGGCTTTGCCAGAGGCGTCGACTTTGCGGGCGATAACAAATCCACGGTCAACCGTGTGCCCAAAAAGACGCCGCATCATCGAAATCACGTACTCATAGGAGTGCTCATCGTCGTCCCACAAAATGACGTTGTAACGAGGCTGCTTCTTGGGCTTCGTTTCTTGTTTGGGCTTCTGGCGAACCTCAGTGGCGGGTTCGTCTACTGCCGCAAATCCTTGCTCAGACATAACCGTTCCAGTGATAGGGTAAATACAACAACGCGGTGTTCTCCAGCCGTAATCCTCGGCTGAAACCTCGGCGATCCCTTCATTTTTCTCAATGACAAAGATGTAATCAAGAACATTTAACAGGATTTCCGCCCGTTTCAGCCAAACAATAGCTTAATTCCTGCTGGAAATACGTCGAGTGCAAACTCCCCCTAGTGCGAGCTTATAGGGGGTTTCTTACAATCCCATGCGTTCGATTAAGGAGACATTTGTGGAAAATATTCAAAACTGGCTGAATTCTAACAGAGAGAGGTTCGAAAAAGACCTTTTTTCATTGCTCTCGCTGGCCAGTATCGGTACAGACCCCGCTTACGATGAACAGGTTCATGCTACCGGGAAATGGATTCTGGACTTTTTTGAGGGGATCGATTTTTCAACCCGATGGATCGAAACCTGTGGTCATCCAATTGTGTTCGCTCAATCGCCTCCCGTGGAAGGTGCTCCCACGGTTTTGGTCTATGGACACTACGACGTTCAGCCTCCCGATCCGGTCGAGCTGTGGGAGACGCCACCTTTTGAGCCTTCGGTCCGCAACGGAAATGTCTACGCTCGGGGAGCAACCGACGACAAAGGTCAGATGATGACGCATCTGTTCAGTTGCGAAGCGTGGATGAAAAACGGCGGCTCGCTTCCGGTCAACGTAAAATTTTTAATCGAAGGTGAAGAAGAATCTGGCAGTAGCGGTTTGAAAGAACTGTTGGCCGGCAAGTACGACGACGCGCTGGGCATGACGGTCAAGGAGTTGCTGGACGCGGACATCGCAGTCATTAGTGATACTTCGCAGTATGGACCGGGCAAACCGGCGATCACCTATGGCTTGCGAGGGATTTACTATTGGGAGCTACGTCTCAAGGGCCCCAAAGCAGATTTGCATTCCGGGAATTTTGGCGGATCGGTATCCAATCCTGCCAACGCCCTGACCCACATGCTCAATGCGTTGATCGATGAAAAGGGTCGTATCCAGTTGCCCGGATTTTACGATGGCATCGTGGAGATGTCAGAAAAAGAGAAACAGCAGTTGGCGGATCTGAACTTTGATGACGACGCCTACCGTGAGGAGCTTGGCGTCGATGCCTTGCATGGCGAAGAGGGCTATTCGACGCTGCAGCGTCGCTGGTCGAGGCCGACGTTTGACATCAACGGCCTGTGGAGCGGCTATCAAGGCGAGGGGGCGAAAACGGTTTTGCCAGCCGAAGCGGGTGCTAAATTCAGCTTCCGCCTTGTGCCCGGCCAGGAACTTGCGACCGTCAAATCTGGCTTGGAGCAAATCCTCAAAGACAACTGTCCTCCCGGGATCGAGATGGAATTGATCGACATGCACGGGGCCCCCGGTTGCGTCGTTTCAATGGACAATCCGTTTCTGGGCTGTGCCGCCAAAGCCATTGAAAAAGGGTTTGGAGTCGCCCCTGTGTTCACGCGTTCTGGAGGGAGTATTCCGGTGGTGCTGTATCTGAACGAGCTATTGGGAATCGACACGCTGCTGTTGGGTTGGGGACAGGACGATGACAACCTGCACAGCCCTAACGAAAAGTTCTCGTTGGATGATTTCTTCAAAGGCACTTGTTCCAGCGCTTGGTTGTGGCAAGAAATGGCGGCGAAGTAGTTTAGGCATGCCAACAGTTTGAGCGATTGTTCCTTGCGTTAGGCCAGCAACTCCGGATAATTAGAGGTGCATGGGCTTTCAGTCTGTGTACGAGCGCGTCGCTAACCTAATTCCAGGTAAAGCAACGCCTCCACACAAACCAACCTCAGTGTCTGCACGTCTTGTTTTCGGTTTGTGTTTTTGTTCCGACTCAAAAACCTTTCCGAGGAAACTCGTTTGTCACTCGCAACCGTCAATGTGCCTCTTGAAAATCGCAGTTACGATATCCACATCGGTCCCGGCTTGTACGGCCAGATCGGTTCGCTGGCGGGAGATTTTCTTCGTGACCAACACGTCGTTTTAATTACCGATGAGATTGTCGGCGGGCATTACCTCAACGACATCAATCGTAAGATCTCTGAGATCGCGAAGAAGGTTGATGCGCTGACCGTTCCCGCGGGCGAGTCGACCAAGTGCATTGGGCAGTGCGATCAGTTGTGGCAACAAATGGTCGAACTGGGCGTGGACCGCAAGTCGATTGTGGTGGCTTTGGGCGGCGGCGTCGTGGGCGATCTGGCGGGATTCGTGGCGGCCTGTTTTGGGCGAGGGATTCCCTTTGTTCAGTTGCCGACCAGTTTGCTGGCTCAGGTTGATTCCAGCGTGGGCGGCAAGACGGGGATCAATCTGCCTCAGTCTAAAAATATGGTCGGTGCCTTCTGGCAACCCGAAGCGGTGCTGATTGATGTCGATGTGTTGGATACGCTGGACGATCGCAATTTTGCGGCCGGGATGGCGGAAGTGATCAAATACGGTGCGATCATGGACGTGGACTTTTTCGAGCGACTGGAGTCGGATGTCGACGCCATTTTGGCTCGGGACAAAGCCGTTTTGACGGACGTGATCCGTCACTGCTGCCAGTGCAAGGCCGATGTCGTTGCCGAAGACGAGCGGGAAACGTCGGGTCGTCGCGCGATTTTGAATTTCGGTCACACAATCGGTCACGCGATCGAAGCGGTGTGTGGTTACGGAAAGTACCTTCACGGGGAAGCGATTTCGATTGGCATGGTCGCCGAAGCCGATTTGGCGCGGCGATTGGAGATGGTTGACGTCCGCGTTGTGGATCGACTGCGGAACCTGTTCGAGGCGTTCGGGCTGCCAACGGTTTGCCCTAGCGGGATCGAAAATGAACTGATCGACGCTATGAATCGTGACAAGAAAGTCGCCCAAGGCCAATTGTTTTTCATTTTGCCAACGGCGATTGGCGACGTCGCCAGCGTGGCATCGCCTTCGAAGCTGATTTTGCAGGATTGTTTGAAACGAAACTCAACCCCGAAAGCCAATGTCGAATCTTGAATACCAGCGACAGTCGCAGTCATGGACCGTTCGTGAAAAAGGTACTGTTCGCGAACGCAATGCCGCATTGCGACTGCAGTTGGTTTCAGGAATTGGGCCCAAACTATTTGGAGATTTGATCGAGCGTTTTGGGTCGGCTGAAAAAGCCATCGCCGCCAGTCCGGCCTTGATTCGCGCCATGCCGGGATTCGGAGCGAAATTGGCAGCGGAGGTTTCGGTTGCTGCAGACAGCGATATCGATCCCATTTTGCAAACCTGTCACGACCATCAAATCGAATTGTTGCAGCGGTCAACGGATGCCTATCCTGCGCGATTGGACGAGATCATTGATCCGCCTCCGGTTCTTTTCTGTAAAGGCACCATTGCGCCCGCAGATCAGCTTGCCATTGCGATCGTGGGAACCCGTCATCCGACTCGCTACGGTTTGAAAGTTGCCGATCAGTTGGCGCGTGGGTTGGCTTCGGCGGGACTGACGATTGTTTCCGGTTTGGCGCGCGGCATTGACGCCGCCGCGCATCAAGGGGCTCTGTCGGTGGGCGGTCGAACACTGGCCGTGTTGGGAGGCGGTATTTTGAAAATGTATCCGGCCGAGCATCAGGCTTTGGCTGACAAAATCTCTAACCAGGGTGCTGTGCTTTCGGAAGCCCTGCCCTTGCAGCCTCCGAAATCGGGCTCTTTTCCTCGCCGCAACCGAATCGTCACCGGGCTGTCGTTGGGCGTGATTGTCGTGGAAGCGGCCCAACGCAGTGGAGCTCTTATCTCAGCCCGGCTCGCTTGTGAGCAGGGGCGGGACGTGTTTGCGGTCCCAGGGCGGATGAATGACAGAATGTCCAAAGGCTGCAACGAGTTGATTCGCGATGGTGCCATTATGGTGCACAGTGTCGAAGACGTACTGGAGCAGTTGGGCCCCCTGCCCTGTTCGGCGGTTATTCCAGATCAGGCCACGGGGCAGGATCGGGTGATTCGATCACCGGCTGAATTGAAACTGAATGATCAGGAAACGACGATTTTGCAGCTTGTGACCGGTGAACCCACCGAGATTGACTGGATGATCCAGCAATCGGGACTGCCCGCCTCGCGAGTGTTGTCCACCATAAGTGTTTTGGAAATGAGACATCTGGTGCGGCGGGTCAGCGGGACGGCGATTGTGCGAATCTAATCATTTGCGATCGCGGCCATTTATTGTGCCCGTCTGTCCCCCTTCTGTGCTCCCCGTCACGACCCTCAGGACGATCGACACAATTCCACATAAAACCGGTAACGTGGGTTCTCAAGTCCCCAATCTGGTCCATAATATCAACCCTTCAGGCTGTGTGGGGATGTGTTGGCATTCTCGCAGGCGGAACGAATCGCCATTATGGGCGAGCTTTTTTGGATACAATGGGTACCAGAAAAGAGGATAGAGGCATCCTCTTATCGGTGCTTTGCGCACTTTACGTTGGAACAGTGGAGACTAGATGGAAACCGTCTTTCTAATATTGGGCTATGTGATCTACGCCGTGATGTTCTTTATCGCGCTGTGGGGTGCTTTCTGTATTTTGATGGTGGTCAGTCGTGTGCGGCAAAAGCAGTTCACGTCTGAAGATCAGCAAACCGCTTTTTTAGAAGCGATTGAAGATCCACTTTCTCGTGGCGACTACGATGGCGCGACTGAACTTTGTGAGGGAGATCGGCGAGCGACTTGCCAACTGTCTCAGATGGCAATTGCGAATCGCAAGCTGGGCTACAACCGAGTCAAGCAACTTTTGATCGACCGATTCCAACGCGACGTCCTGCAAGATCTGGAATATCGGTTGAGCTGGGTCTACACCGTCATCAAAGCCGCGCCAATGATTGGTCTGCTGGGTACGGTACTGGGTATGATGGCCGCGTTTGCCAAACTGGCTGTTGGTGGTGCCGAGGTGGATGTTTCCGCATTGGCGACCGACATTCAGTTCGCTTTGATCACCACTGCGATGGGATTGGCGATTGCGATTCCATTGGTCATTGGTACGGCTTACATCAACGTGCAGATTCGCAAGATGGAAGATTTGGTCGGCTACGGCATCAACCAGTTTCTGGAAATTTTCAAGGAAGCCAATATCAAGTTTCCAGCCAAGCCTTGATCGAATCTACCGGGCTTGAGACCCGATTCAGTCCCTTTTAAGTGAGAGACCATCGATGAAAGACAGTGGCGGCATCCAACTACCCAAACGAAAACGCAACAAAGACGACGGCGAGTTAGACATCACTCCGATGATCGACATCACGTTTCTGTTGCTCGCGTTTTTCGTGGTTTCTTCCAAAATGGATCCTCAAAAAGAGATCGCGCTTCCGTTGGCGAGCCGCGGGGTGACGATCTCCGATCAGGAATCGGTAACTTTGCTGATCATCGCAGACGAAGGTGGTGAAAACTACAAAGTCTACAAAGGCCGGTCGGATGATGATCCTATTCTGGCAACCGACCCCGAGGAGCAGGAAGACGAAATTTCCGAATACGTCGACACCGTGTTGGCCTCCAATCCAGAAAAGACAACGGTTTTGATCAAAGCCGCGGGGGATGTCAAAACCGGGGTGGTCGAGATGTGTCGCCGCGCGGTGACCAATGCCGAACTATTCGGCGAAGGTGAAGACCGAAAAATATTCGTGGGCGTCAAAGCAGAACAGTAACCGATAGGATTGACGATGGCAAAAAACATTCAACCCGAAGACAGTCAGGACGATGCGCCTTTGGAATATCGTGCTGAAAATGCGCCGCCCAAATCGACCGACTACAAAGAGATGGGCTGGAAGGGCTTTGAAGACGATGATGACGATGACGATGGCGACGAGATCGCCTTTGGAAAAAAAGAACCCATTCCTGAAGACGAACTGGACATGACTCCCATGGTGGATGTGACGTTCCTGTTGTTGATCTTCTTTATGGTGACCGCTTCGTTTTCACTCCAGAAATCGATCCAGCAACCCAAAGTAGAATCCGACGAACCGTCGGAAGTCGTCGAGGAGCGAGAGCCCGACGAAGACACGATCACGGTGCTGATCGATCAAAACAATACGTACTACGTGACATCGCGATCGGACGAAGAAGTCGAATGCCCCAGCGACCGCGAGATGCGTCAGCGAGTTCGGGACGCTGCGGAATCGATGGGGGATAGCAAGCTCGTGATCGTCGCTCATGTGGATTCGCTCCACAAAAAAGTTGTGGCTGCGTGGGACGGGGGTGTCGTTGCCGGAATTGAGAAAATCACGGTCGAAACGACCGAAGAAGAGCTTTAGCTACCGGCACAATGGTATCGGTATCGGGATTTTTTTCAGAAGACACAGAACACAAACGCTACAGGAAATCGGCTGGGACACTATTTATTGTTTCCAGCCAGCGAGGTTTGAATGACACCAACGGAACTACTTGATCAACTCGAAAGCCTTGGCGCGATCGACAATAAGACCTTGCGAAAGCTGCGGGCTCAGGTGAACAGCCCTGATCGCAGCGTGAAAACCAGCGCGGTTCTGGGATACCTTGTCAAAAAAGAAAAGCTGACCGAGGACCAGGCGAAGCAATTGATGCGCGGCGAGATCCCGCAATTTGCTCAAGAAGTCAGCGAAGAAGTGGTTGTTGAAGTCGACGAGATTGAAGCAGTCGAGACTCCGCAAGCGGTTCCGATGGCGATGCCCATCGAAACGCCCACGCCACCTCCCGAGCCGGAAATCGGGATCGACGCCGTGGCCGAGCCCATTGCCGTCGACGGCCCAGATGAATGGGGAGCGACCGAAGCTCAGGAGCAATCGACAGAAAAGAAAGGCTTTGTTGGCAAGAAAAATACAAGAGACCAGTGGACCAGTCGCTGGCCGTTTATCGGCTTCGGGATCCTTGGTGTGCTTCTGATTGTGGCGATTCCGCTGTACATCGCGCTGACCAACATGCAGCCCGAGGCGATGATTAAATCTGCCAATGATGCCTACACCGCAGGTAATTTTGCCACTGCCAGAAAACTGTATGTCGATTTTCTGGAACAGTTCCCCAATCACGAAAAGTATTCGCAGGAAGCGCGAGCGAGGGAAATGCACTCGCTGCTGGCCGAAACTTATGAAAATAAAAACTGGAAAGAGACTCTCAATCGAACCTTCAACAAACTGCCTGCATTTGCGAATTCCGAAGACGAAGACTACGCGTCGTTCCGAACCGACATTTGCCTAATCATTGCTCGTTCGTTGGCTGAACTGACGACCCGCATGCTCAAAGATGAAACCGTGCAGGGAATGACCGATAATTTGGCCAGAGCAACAGAACTTAAAAAGGCACTGATCGACGATCCGGTAATCTTTCCCTCTTCCGAGCGGAAACGTAACGCGAAAAGCCTCGAGACCATCGACAACAACATCCGAACGCTTGCCTACAACATCCAAAAAGAGAAAGACTATTCCGAAGCCCTCGTGACGATTCAGGAGCTGGGCGATTCAGGCAAAACAAACGATGCACTGGAGTTGTTCGTTAACCTGACCCGCCAGTATGGCGATCTCGGAGTTCGCGAAGAACTACGGGCTGTCGTTACAAAAGTCAGCGAACGTGAATCGGCCTTGGTTCAGCAGATCGATTTCCCGCTGACTCCGGCAACAGAATTTGCCCCGACTCCGGTTGAGCAATCGATGGTGTTGGGATCGTTCTACGGCGAACCCGACGAAGGTTTGCAGGGCGAAGTCGTTCCCACGTTGATCGATGGTTCGGTCTACGGTATCGACGCTGCGGGTGGAAAGATTCTGTGGCGAATCTTTGTCGGCATCGAAACAGGGATTCACCCGATCACGCTGGATGAAGAATCGGTATTGATTTCCGATGTCAGCCAACAGCAAGTGCTCAAAGTCAAGGTTGCCGATGGGGCATTGATTTGGCGTGCTCCCATTGGCGAGACCTTTTTTGAACCCGCATTTAAAAACGACAAACTGTTTGTCACGACTGCCTCGGGGAAAATCCTGCGGCTCAATCCCGCCACCGGGGAATTGATCGTGGCTTGCCAGTTGCCGCAGAAAGCGAATACCGGCGCTCTGATCTCTGAGCAGCATCCATTGATCTACCAAACGGGCTTTCACTCAAACTTGTACGTGCTTTCCACTGAGGATCTGACTTGTTCTGAGGTTCAGTATCTGGGGCACTTCGAAGGCAGCATTAGCGTGCCACCGCTGCTGTACAACGGCCATGTGGTCCTGTTGGTTAATGGTGGTAGCAATTCTAATCTGAATGTTCTTCGCGCTGACGACACGGGGTCGAATCTGGAGTTGGTACAGTTGATAGATGGTGTCACCAACGGACCCGTGACTCGGCCCATTCGACGTTTCGGCAAGTGGTTGTTGATTGCCAGCGAGGCCGGCGAAATGGTGGTGTTGCAGTACAACTTGGGCGACGAAGCGTCTCCGGTGACGCGTTTGACCAAAGAGACCTTTAAGACAGAGCGGGGCCAACCTGCCTTCTTCGCCACCTCGGGACTTCAGATTTGGGTGACCAGTACCGTCGCCAGTTACTACAAAGTTCGCAACATAGGCCAGGTTGAGTTGAAATCGATCGTCAACGAAGCGGATTCCTATGTGGCTCCCTGTAAGGAGCTTAGCGGCCGGTTGCTCCATGTGCGGAAACGAGCCAACTCCGGGATGGTTTCGGTGTCTTTAGTTGACAGTAAATCGCTTGAGCCGATTTGGCGAAATGATTTTGCGGGTGCTGTGGCCGGTCCCGTCGTGGATGTCGATGGTCAGTTGATGACTGTTTCGAATCAAGGAGATGTTTTCCGAATTGATCAATCAGGATACGTCTCTGCCGCGGCTCAGGTCGGTGCGTTGGATCTTCCCAGTAGCCAGAAGCTTTCGGAAACCCTAGCCGTAGGCGAATTCTTCGCCGTGATGGGCGGTATCGGCAGTAAGGAATACGTCACGTTTGACAAACAGGGTGAGCTGAAGTCGCGGACGCTTTTCCCGCCGACTGACAATCCAGCCTGTGTTCCGATCGCCGTCGGCAACTACTTGATCGTTGCCAATCAAAACGGCCAAGTCGCGGCGGTTCGACCGGACCGTGGAGAACTTGCGGGCGAGCCGTTTCAGCCTCCTGTTGCTCCGGGCGAAGTCGTTCGCTGGTTGCGACCGATAAAACTCAGCGATGAAAAGATCGCGATTGCCACTCAATCTAGCGGTAAGGAGCGACCGGGCACGCTGTTCGTTTTGGACGTGGAAGCAGGCCGATCGATTCGCTCGGCTGGAGAGCTTGCCTCGGCGGGAACCTACGTGGGCAGTTTGTCTCATCAGGGGACGACCGTATTCGCGGCCGAGCGGACCGAAGCCGGAGACTTTTTGGTGTCTGTGGATTCGGAGTCGATGCAAAAAAACAAAGCCCCGGTGGAGGGGAAAATCGTGGCCGGACCTTGGGCCGTTGGAGACGGGGTGCTGGTCCAGTTGGATAGCGATCAGTTGGCCTACTTCGGTGGCAGCGATCTGACCCAGCGATGGAAGCGGCCGATCGCCAACGAGCAGTTTGCGGCGTCGCCGCAGATCTTCGGCGGTCAAATGGCTCTGATGTTCAAACGAGGTTTGGTCATGTTCCTCAATCCGCAAACTGGTGAAGAAAATGAGGGGCAGCGGATCGATCTCCGCCAACCGATTGCTTCCGGACCGACTTTCATCAACGGCAAAGGCTACTTCCCGGGGCTCGATGGAACCGTTCATGTGATCAATGTTGGGGGTGGCGAATGATTCGGTTTTTGAAATGCCTCTTGGTTGTTGCACTGTTGGCGGGCTGGTGCTGTCGCGCCCATGCGCAGGTCATTGAAGAATCAGAGATCCCCTCTCCCCTGCTGGATGAGACTCCATTCGATCTGATTTTCTTGGACAAAAGCAGCGAAAATGTCATCATCAGAATCAAACCGATCAAGGATCTTAAAAAGCCAATCGACAAAATTGGGAACCTTCGATTTGAGTTCCTCTTCGGTTCCGACTTTGTTCTTCAGGTGCCGCGAGAGAACATTGAACGTTACGAGACGTTTAACGATCTATTGCTAAAAGAAGCCGAACAGTTCATTGGCGAAAATGATTTCGCCGCCGCACTGCGAAATTTGCTTTACGTCTACGATCATGGGAAGAAAAACGATCCGGATCTGAAAACGCGCATGCAGGAATTGATTTTCAAAGACGCCGTGGCCAACTACCAGTCCCAGCGGTTTGATTTGGCGCTTTCCATCTTCACCGATCTCTACAAGAAAAACCCTTCGCTGCAGATCGAGGGGATTCCAGACACTCTGCTGGAAGCCTTGCTGAAGTGTTACGACGGGATTATGGAAGAGCGATTTGCCCAGGGCGATGCCGAGTACATTAAAAATAGGCTCGAACAAGTCAAATTTCAGTATCCAAATGGAGCCGAGAAATTCCTTGAAAAATGGTACGGGCGCTTCGAAAAGCAGTGGCGGGCAAAGATGGACGAAGCCAGAGAGGCTGCTGACGCCGGAAACGGTCGCGAAGCCCACAAGCTGTCGCGGTTGGCAGAGAGAATCCTTGAAGGCAAGCAAGAGACACGCGAACTGCAGGAAGAGATTACAAAGAAATATCCTCTGATCGTGGTCGGCGTCAATCAACCTGGCATCAATTCATCGCCCGTCAGTCTGGATTGGAGCAAGCGTCGTGTCGGACGGTTGACGCAGCGGACAGTCATGGAGATTACCGGTTTGGGGGATGAAGGCGGGCTGTATGAGTTCGTCAACGGGTCCTTTGATCGTGTCGACGACCTTGGTCTGGAGTATTTGTTTACTCTCAAACCGCAAAACGAATTGCCTTCGACGACTCCACCGCTGCGAGCCAGTCAGCTTTCCACGCTGCTATTGAGCCATGCCCAGCCAGGGTCGGCGAACTACTCTTCGGCATGGGCTAAAGTTCTAGCCTCGGTAACGGTTCAGAGTGAAACACAAGTAAAAATCAATCTTAGAAAAGCTTTCATTCGTCCCGCCGCGCTCCTTCGATTTGCTTTCGGTGCAGCTGATCTGGAAACCGGACAGCCGATCCAAAATGGGCCTTACGTCAAAACGGGTACCTTAGGTGACGAAGCGACTTTTGAAGTGAATCCGATCTATCCTCGGATCGATGAGAAACAGAACCCGGTGATTATCGAAAAGAGCTACAGTTCGACATCGGCAGCGGTCGACGCATTGATTCGAGGTCAAGTCGATATCATTGACCGACCGGCGTTGGCGGACTTGGAGAAACTTCAGCAGGCCAAGGGCATTGAAGTCCGTAGCTATTCAATACCAACGGTCCATTTTCTGGTGCCAAAAATCCGCGGAGACTACGCCGGTTCAGCTGATTTGATACAGGCCCTGTCGGTGGCAATTGACCGAGATCTGATCGTTGAACGGGTTTTTGGTGCCGGAGAAGACGCCGACGGTTGTGTCGCGTTGAGTGGCCCATTCCCGATCGGTACCGATGAGAGCGACCAGGTCTCCTACGGTTTCAATCCCAGAGTCAAGCAGCTGCAAACCGAATCGAGCCTTGCACTTGTTCGCGCTAAGACGGCTCAAACAACTCCCACGCGAGAGTTCAAGCAGGGACGCCCCAACCCGCCCTCGATCATTCTCGCTCACCCTGCCAGTTCCAATGCCAGTCGGGCTGCATTGAACATCGCCCAAGCGTGGAATGTGGCGGGCATCAGTACCAAGCTACGCAAGCTTTCGAATAACGCCACGGAGCCGGATGATGACAACTGGGATGTGCTATACGTGGAAGCCGCGGTCGAAGAACCGCTAACGGATGCCAACCGACTGATGGGGCCTGCTGGCGTGGCTAAAACGGTATCGCCACCGGTCGAAAACATGTTGCAGAAATTGGGCACCACAACCCGCTTTCGCGACGGCAGTCGGGTTCTCAGAAAGATCCATCGTCAGGTCGCCAGAGACCTTTCAGTGATCCCGCTCTACCAGATCAAAGAACATTTTGCCTATCGCCGAAACGTCTACGGCATGGGTCGCAATCTGATTCACCTGTACCAGAACGTGGAACGCTGGAACATTAAAGGTTTCGCAACTGCGGAGACAGAGGAAGAAAAAAGATGATCCGAGTCCTCTGCTGCCTGATCCTGTGCTTGATCGGAATTCCTTCGATCGCATACGGACAGTCGAAAAACAAAGATAAATCCAAAGAAGAAATGGTGGTCCTGCCGACCGAGCGGGGTGAGTATCGTTCCATTCAGTTTGAGTCCGCTCCCAGCACTTTGGAACGGGCTTGGGAAGCACGACCCTATCAGGTTGCCGTGTGGATGTGCCTTGATGGATCACCGGCTTTGGGCAACGACGTTGAACAGTTGTGCGAATCCGTTGAGACCCAGTGTCATTTGTTTGATGCCAGCGGTTGGAACGTTCGCGTTGGCACTCCGCCCAGCCAGTGGCGTTGGAAACTTCTTGAGTATTCCTCGGAAGAGGCCATCTCTAGCGATCTGTTGAATGAGCCTGAACTTCAGCACTACGACAAATTGATGGTCGTGCGGTTAAAGGAGAGCTTTGGCAGCATCTCCATCAAAGTTCGTGAATATGACATCCTGACTCAACAGCACGGTCCGCAGACAGAAAGCACCACCCGATTCCCCGGTTCGATTCCGTTGATCACGGCGGAACTTGTGACACGAGCGTTCATGCCATTGGCGCGGATCGATACCGTGAATACGTCAAACAAAGCGTTTTTGAAATCGCGTGGAATTCAAGCCTGCGTGCGGACGGTTATCAACGAGGAACTGGTCCCCGAAGTCGAACCGATTCGGAACTCTCCTGTTTTCGTTCGCAACACGGATCGGTTTCAGCCCGTCGTTGTTCGCACCGATCGCGTGGGGAAGATTATCAAACTGGATGCAATTCCATTCACCTTTATCGTCACCGATTCAATCGACCGAAACGACATTCAGGGAACGGTGCATTCTTCACAGCGAGCTCCCTTGGCGGGCCGCAAAAGTAAGCGGGCTCAAAAGCTCGCTTTAGTGATTCGCCCCCCCGATGGCGATACGACCCTGCGTCTGATGAGCCGTGGTAAGGATCCCGTCCCTCTGGAAGGCTATGAAATACTCTCCCGCCCTCCGGGAGCTACGAAAGAAGATAAATCGGAGTTCATCGGAAAGACCGACTGGAAGGGAGAGATTGTGATCCCGCAAAGCAGGGATCTACGATTGCTGTTGGTCAAACGAGGATCTCGGCCACTGAAAAAGGTTCCGGTGATTCCCGGGTTTCGTGACTTCTTGGAAACGACCGTAACCAGCGATGATAAACGGCTTGAAGCTGAAGGCGTTGTGCAGGGTTTGCAGCAGGAGTTGATAGGCCAGGTGGCTGTACGAAGTCTGTACGAATTGCAGATTCTTGCCTTTATAAAGCGAGGGGAAAAAGAGCAAGCGCAAGAGGTGCTCGAACAGTATTTGAATCTGGAAAAGCCCCGCGAGTTCAAGCAGCGATTGGCGAATGAAGAAACAAGCCTCAAGGCACAGACGGAAAGCAAACGCGAAAAAGAAGCGATCAGAGTAAAGTTCGAACAGATTCGAGGCATCGTCGGCAGTGGTGTCTTGAAGGCGCGGGGGCAGGACCTTGAAAAAATGGTCCGATCTGGAAAGGTGGTTCCGTTCCGCGACGAGGTCGAAAATCCTAGCGAAGATGAATCAGAAGAACCGACTGCTGAAGAACCCGTCGCCGAGGAACCCGCGGCGGAAGAAGCTGCAGCGGAAGAGCCGCCGAAAAACCAAGACGTCGGTTAAGGCAGTACTACAAACGTTTTAGCCCCGAAGGGGTGGCAGCATGTAGCCATGGGCGTGAGCCCATGGGTTAGCCGGGCAACCAATTACTAAAGCCCCGAAGGGGTGGCAGCGATGCGAGCAATCGGAGCCGGATTCGATCGTGCAGACGAATCACGCCGCATTCCGTCTGAAGGCGGTCTGCAGGTTTTCACTATCCTGACAATGGTTTGTTGACACCGAACATTTCACGAAAAAACCGCCATCCAAAAGTGTGTGGGCGACACTTGCTGGTGACGGTTATAGTCAGCTGTAAATTTTGGTGGGCGTTTCTCTATCGCGAGAAAAACTTGCAAATCGATTTGTCGGTTTCGAAATCGGTGAACCTTGATGTCAATTCTTCAAGGCTGGCCTCAAGCCACGATTCAAAGTCTTCAAAGCTGTCGACTTTCTCGAACTCCCCAACCACAGAAAGTGAGCTGGATACTAAATCGTCCGGTTTTGATTCGTCCCTGTCTTTTTTATGTGTCTGAAACATCGCTGACCTCTTTTCAAATATCGAGCACTGACAATTCGAATGCCTGTATGCCTTATCATTGAGACGCAAGATTGATGCCACTTGTTGCCGAAATACCATTCAAAACCCAGATTTCGAGTAAAATCGAGGTCAGTTATGTTATTTCTTCGGCACAAAACGCCGATTAACCTTGGTTACTCTCCTCAGAACTTCCTGATTTCTATTTTTGTTTTTCAATGTCAAAATTAGGCGTGTTGGCTAAGGGGAACATTCGTATCAATATGATGGCTATTTTGTTTCCTAATTTCATCATTTCCGATTAGGGAACATCTGTGAGAGACGTTCTGTCAGCTCAAGGTTCACAGAACGTTTTCGCTTCAACGGAGTATTCATGTCAAAGAAAAGACTAACTGTCACCGATTTCACCAAAATGAAGTCGGATAAGAAACCGGTCACCATGCTGACAGCCTATGACTTCCCGACCGCTCAAATGCTGGACCAAGCGGGAGTCGATATGTTGCTGGTCGGGGACTCGTTGTCGATGGTTGTCCAAGGTCATGAAAACACGCTGCCAGTCACCTTGGATCAGATGATTTACCATGGCGAAATGGTAGCCCGCGCGGCCAAGCGAGCGTTTGTGGTTGTCGATATTCCGTTTCCGATCAATCATCACGGCGTTCATGAAGCCGTCAAAGCGGCAGGCCGTATCATGAAGGAAACGGGCTGCCATGCAGTCAAACTGGAAGGCGGTGCCGATCAGGCCGACGTGATCCGAGCGATGGTCAACGCGGGGATTCCGGTGATTGCCCATGTAGGGCTGCGACCCCAAGCCGTGCATGCGATGGGGGGTTATAAAGTCCAACGCGACCGCGAAGTTTTGGCGACCGACGCCATCGCGGCGCAAGATGCGGGTGCCTTCTGTGTGCTGATCGAATGTGTTCCTGCTGACATCGCCACCGACATCACCGGCCAGCTGCGAGTCCCCACGATTGGAATCGGTGCCGGCAATGGCTGCGATGGGCAGGTGTTGGTGATCAATGACATGTTGGGCCTGACCAGCGGCCATGTGCCCAGTTTCGTCAAAGCGTATGCCGATTTGCAGCAGCGAATTGTCGGTGCCGTCGAGGATTGGTGCCAAGATGTGCGGTCACGTTCCTTTCCTGATTCGGATCATTCGTTTTAGGAAGCGGAACAACGGTAGGGCCAACGGTAGAGTTGTTGAATCGCAAAACCACGAACTTTCAAATTCAGCATGAAGAAAATCCTCGATCTATTTCTTAAACGCTCCCCGACACAAAAGCTGCAATCCATTCAGGGGCTATTGGATCAAGGCAAGTTCGCCGACGCGCATCAGCAATTGTTGGCTCTCAAGAATCAACGCGATTTGGACCTGAAAGACCGATTCAAAATCGCAAACATGTTGCCGCTGATTGACCAAGACCAGCAAGCGATTGAGCTGTTTCGAGAATTGGGCCGCGGAGAAGACCCTAGGATCGCCAAAAAGAGTTTCTCGGTCGCGATGAGTATTCATCGTCGACTTCAGCAACCGGAATTAGCGATCGATGCCGCGATCGAATCCTGCGCTTTGGGCGGATCGGTTCCATGGAGTTCCGTTTCGAGGTTGTTGGATGATTGCGATGATGCTGCGGCGGTTCGCCTGCGGCAAAAGATGAACGACTTGCATCCCTCAGAGAAATATCCTTTCTACAAGCTATTTAGTTTGATCGAAAATCGCCTGTCCAACAGCGATTCGAGTTTGGAGATGATGAAAACTTCGGCTCGGCTTGGGTTTGGTAAACGGAAATCGACCGTCCCGTGGGATGAATCGAATCCGCTGCTGCGTCCGAGCTTTATCGTGATCGGCGGCATGAAGTGTGGCTCCACGACGCTGTTCAATCAGATTGCCAGCCATCCTAAATGCCTCAGCCCACTCGAAAAAGAGTTGCAGTTTTTTCAATACCCTGAACTGGATCCTGACTGGTACTTTCAACACTTCCCCCGAGCGAAATCAGGTTCGGGGTTCATTACTGGCGAAGGCAGTCCGGGCTATTTTGCGTATGACATCGTGGGCCGAGTCAAATCGTTGCTGCCGAATGTGAAACTCATCTTTGTTCGCCGGGATCCCGTTGCTCGCGCGATTTCTCATTTGCGACACAACATCCGGTATGGCATGGCAGGCAAGGGCGTGGCGGCGGTGTTGGAAAACGTCGACGCACTGCAAAGTGCGATTTGCGATAATCCGGCCGAAGCGGAAGAGACGATGCGGTTGCTGTTCCGTGGTGAGACCTCGTTCTCTAATCACTTTCTCGCACTGGGCTGTTATGAAATTTTGCTGGGTCGTTGGAGACGCCAATTTTCTGGTCAGTTGCTGGAACTGGAACTCGATGAGTTTCAAGCCAACCCGGTTGCGGTAATGAATCAGGTGTTCGAATTTCTGGAGTTGGAACCTGTGGAAGTCCCCAATGAGTCTTCCAACGTCGGCCAGTACAGCCGTAGCGATGCAGAGACCGAGCGGGTCATGGAGCGGCTGCGGGAGTTTTACAGTCAAGTCGATCAGGCTTGGGGTTCTCGTTAGATTGCGTTTGCAATGCACGAGAGGGCCGTTTGAAGTTCAGCGGAATTTGATCGCAGTGAGCGGATTCCTATGCGATGTTCGAGCAAACCAATTTGTTGCTTGACAGGTTTAGGGTACAGAAATGACCTTGCCGCGTCTAAGGAGTACGATACTGCCGCTGCGTTCAACGTCAAAATCTGGGTGAACGACCACGATACAAACGCGCTGTCCTACAAACGCCCCGATAACGGCAAAGCCGCTTCACTCAACGCGGACTCGGTTGTCGTGTGGGTAAACAATGCATTGCTGGGCGATCTTGAATCTGCCGGTAAAAAGATGAATTCCGCCGTCACGAAGGGGATGCTGTGATCGGTCGAGCTGGATTCAATTCAGGTTCAACGAAGCTCGCTGATTTCATGATCGACAACCTGCACATCGAAGATGGAGCCCCCAAAGCTGAAGCCGAAGCAGCCGGCGGCGAATCGAAATCGAAAAACTAGTCATTCTTCAAGATGGCAATTTGTCGTAGCGACGCGGCCTGTGATTGAAAAATTCACGGGCCGTTTTTTTGGGCATGCGTCGCCCGCTACAAACGAGAAGGAAGGTGTCAGCGTGATGGTGGGATCGAGGACCTGCGGAGCAGTCTTGGACAGCCCTTTATTTAATCCCATTCCTGATCGTCGAGCGAATCGTCGTCGCCCCAGCTTTCTTCGTGTTCATCTTCCTCGTCTTCGGAGGTGTAAAAGATGTCGGTTCGGAGAACATACTTCTCTCCTTCGGTGACGACTTCGCCTTTGTGATGGATCTCATGCTCAAACAGCAAGGCCATGCCTTGAACCGGACTCACGCTAACGGGCTCAAATGATTCTTCCGAATAGGAGTCTTCAAACGAGGTTTCTCCACCTTCGAAACCCTCGTTCAGATAAATCATGAACGTGTAAACCGTGGAGCTGCCGTCATCCAGTTCAACCGGAAAATCTTGATGCCAGTCAAATTTCTGACCCGGTTCGTATTTGTAGAACCGAAACATCTCGTTGACGCTTTGGGCGCGACGGCCTTCAAATTCGTGGGGGATAAAATCCTCAACCTGTTCCCACAGCCGCTCTGCCAGCTCGGGATCTTTGACCATGACCCGCTGGTTGTTTCGCAGGCCTTTGGCGACCACATTGCCAGTGGGACTAGAAACTACGGCTGCCTCGAAACCGCAATCCTCGCTGAACTGAATGAGTTCTTCACAGCGCTCCGGTGTCAGCAAGTCTGAAATCGTAAACACATAGTCATTGATCCAGTTTTCGATCGGCATGGTTGGTTCCAGTAAAGTTTCGGATCAGGAAACGGTATGTTTGATGTCAGTGCAAATAAGTCCGGTCGATTCGGCCAACTCACGAAACCATGTTGCTGCGGTTTGAGTCTGTCCCGGAAGTTCTTGGGTGCCCCAAATAACGACCAGTGAATGCTCGGTTGTATCTGATGTTTTGGTGCGTTGGGAATCTTTGACCGCATTGCCGCAGGGACCCATCGCATCGAACAAGCACAGCAGGCCATCGAGTTTGATCGTTTGACCGGAGGCGTTGAATACGTATTCGGTTTCCGCGGGTGCGATTTCGACTCGCAGTTTTTTTGACTGCAAATCACATTTGCCGATGTCGACAACGCTGATCGGAAGTCCGCTGTGTAGCGAGACAACATTGATCAAATCGACGACCGGGTTGATGTGACCCAGTTTGCCATTTCCGACCGCTTTGATCAAGTATTCCGATGCCGGTTTACCCCGCCCCGTGGGCTTGTAACCGCCATGGCGAAGCAGATCCCGGACTTTCGATTTAACGTTGTCTCGGAGGGTTTCGTCACGCAGCGATTCGAAGGGCGTGAGTTGCTGGATTTCTTCGGATATCGAAAGCCATTTCAGAAAATCGGGCACAGCATCGGAGTTTCCTCGCGAATGTTCAACACCCCAAAACGCTGCGTCCAATGTCGGATGAGGTTGGACTTCGACTTCGAATTCGGGAAAAAGTTTCTCAGTTTTCATCGAGATCCCTCCCGGTCTGCGCAAAGCAGCGGTTCCGGCTACTCCAACACAAATCAATCGTCATCGGATTCCAGCACGGAAGCCGCCTGTTTGATCGCACTCGCGTCTTCGTCGTCCTGATCCGTCGCACTGGTGTCCTCGGCGCCCGGATCAATCCCATCGGTGTCGGCAGGCTCTAGTCCGTTTGTGTTCGTATTTGTGTCGGCAGGTTCCGGTCCGCCAGATTCGGTGTCGGCGTCGCCCTTTTTGCTGGAACCGAGGTTGCTATCGAAAGGATTGTCGTTAGCTGGTTTTTCGCTTTCCGTGACGGTATCGACATCTAACAGCGGATCCTCTTTTTTCTCTTCCACTTCTTCTGCCTTGGAGGCTTGAAAACAGAACGTCATCGCCACGCTGTCGCCGATTGCCTGAGGCATCGCGCCGACTCCATAGTCACTTCGCTTGACGACAAATTTTCCAAAGAAGCCACAGCGACGGTCACCTTCGGGCCCTGTGGCGATCGACAGCAGATCCAAAGGGATCACGATGGTGCGGGTCTGCCCATGCATGGTCAGATTGCCGGTGATCAAAAAAGTCTTTCCGCCGGTAGGAGAATCCGCTCCGGTTTTGTATTCGAGTTTCGTCGACGTGAATTCGATCAACGGAAAATTTTCCGCATCCAAAAACGTTTCCGATTGCAGGTGGGCATCTCTGAGTCGGTTGTTGGTGTCAATCGATTGGGTGCGGACCTGAAATTGGAACGTGGCGGTTTCTGGCGTTTTAGGATCCAGTCGCACATCCCCGGCCACTTCATTGAATCGACCGTAGACAAAGCTCAGTCCTTGATGGCTGACGGCGAACACCAACGATGAGTGATTGTTGTCGATCTCCCACAACGTTTTCGGGGCGGTCGCTTCCTGCGCAGGCATTGCGGTGGCGCTGGCCAACAGCAAGGCCATGGCAAGAACCGTTCGGGGCAACCTAAAAGGACGGGGCATCAAGGGAGCTCCAACAAGCAAGGAAAGGTATCCAACAGGTCAAATCATAACAGAGATTATTTTAACCCAAAGCGGATTTGTGTACGATGAGTTTGAATTTGCGATCCTCCCAAATTGCCTCACTAGACCCTATATTATTGCTTGACACGGAACTCATGGAGAACTCGATGCAATCTCGATCACTGAAGCTAATTACTTGCCTATTCGGTTGCCTGTTACTGGCCTTCTTTTCAGAAGCCTCGAATTTTGGGCAGGAAGTAAAAACCGAAACATCCAACAAGCTTAGCCCCAAGATGCTCTGGAAGCTGGGGCGGCTTGGTGAAGCCGCGGTCTCCCCCGATGGATCGCAGGTCGTGTTCACCGTTCGGCGCTATGAACTCGCTGACGATAAAGGCCATTCCAGCTTGCACGCGATCGCCTTGGCTGATGGCTCGGAAAAGGTCCTGCTGGAGAAATGGTCCTCCATCGGCAGTCCTCAGTGGATCGGCAGCGGAGACGACGCGAAATTGTTCATCGAAGGGGCTCCCGCGGCCGAGGGTGACGAAGACGCTCCCTCGCCTCAAGCTTGGGTCGTCGATGCGGCTTCAGGAGCAACCACCGTCGTGACGGACGTCGAAGACGGAATCGCCAACCTGAAAGTCTCGCCCGATGGCAGTCGCATTGCCTTTACGCTCGACATCAAATTGGACAAAACCGTCAACGAGCTCTATGACGATCTCCCCAAAGCCGACGCTCGAATTATCGATGGGCTGATGTACCGTCACTGGAATGCGTGGCACGATTACAAATACTCACACTTGCACGTTGGCAAGATCGTCGACGGGAAAATGACCGATCCAGCGACGGACCTGATGGAGGGCATCAAAGCTGATTGTCCTGTTCCGCCGTTCGGAGGTTCCGAGCAGTTCACGTGGTCGCCCGACAGCAAAGAAATTGCCTACACACTGAAAGTCGATCCGAAGTGGGCGGAATCAACCGATTCAAATATCTACGTCGTCAATGTCGACAACGGCGAATCGCGAAACGTCACTCAGAACAACAAAGGCTACGATCGGGATCCGGCCTATTCTCCCGACGGAAAGTATCTCGCATTTCAATCGATGCAGCGAGCCGGTTTTGAATCGGATCGCAACCGCATCATGGTGATGGATCGTAGCAGCGGCGACACCTTTGATTTGACCCAAGGTCTTGATCAGAACGCCAATGGCATTCACTGGTCGGCCGATTCCAAAAAAGTCGTCTTTGCGTCGGAGTACCGCGGTTCGGTGCCGCTGTTTGAAATCAGCCTCGACGCTCCGGGAGCCTGCAAGCGGGTCAGTGATGGTGATTACAACCTGCATGCCGTCGATGTGCTGGCCGATGGTAAAACCGCCGTCGTCACCCGGATGAACATGCTTCGTCCGAAAGAGCTCGTTTTGCTGAACATGGAAGACAAAACCTATCAGCCGCTTTCTCACATCAACGATGAAATTTTCAAAGGCTTGGAACTGCCGACGATCAAACAGCGAATGGTCAAAGCCACCGATGGCAAAGAAATTCAATGCTGGGTGATTTATCCACCTGGTTTCGACGAATCTGCTGACAAGCAGTGGCCGTTGATCACTTACTGCCAGGGGGGACCTCAAGGCCAAATTGGACAGTCGTTTTCTTATCGCTGGAATTTCCACTTGATGGCTGCCAATGGCTACGTGGTGGTCGCGCCCAACCGTCGTGGCCTGCCGGGATTCGGTCGTCAGTGGAACGATCAGATCAGTGGTGACTGGGGCGGTCAGGCGATGAAGGATATTTTGTCGGCGACGGATTCGATGTTGGCTGAAAATTGGATTGATAAAAAGCGTGCCGGTGCCGTGGGAGCCAGTTTTGGGGGCTACACCGTTTACTGGTTGATGGGCAATCACGCAGACCGTTTCCAGACGATGATCGCTCACTGCGGGGTATTCAATCTGGAATCGATGTATGGTTCCACCGAAGAGTTGTTTTTCGTCAATTGGGATTTGGGCGGGCCGTACTGGAAGGGCCCCGAAGCTCGCAAAAAGTACGATGATTTTTCACCGCATCGATTCGTCAAAGGTTGGTCCACACCGCTGTTGGTGATCCACGGGCAAAAGGATTTCCGAGTCCCTGTGACTCAAGGAATGGAGGCTTTTACAGCGGCCCAAGTGAACGACGTTCCCTCGCGATTTTTGTACTTCCCGGAAGAGGGCCACTGGGTTCAGAAACCTCAGAATGGGGTGCTCTGGCATCGAGTCTTTTTCGACTGGCTGGATCGCTCGCTAAAAAAGAAGTAGCGAAGCAGGTTTGTAGTACTGCAGGTTTGTAGTACTGCTGAAGTGTAAAGGCAGTACTACAAACTTTCTGTGGCAGTTTTACTCCCAATCGCCGACCAGCGTATTCCTGAGGTGCGATAGAGGATCAGGATCAGCGTGACCCATGCGAGGGCGACGGCATGCTTAATGAGGCCTGCGCTGACTAGAAATTTCGGCACCAAGTACCACTGCTGAACGATCACCGCCAGGATGATGAGGGCGAAACTTAATAAGACCCAAGGAGGCGACGTTGGCTGCAAGGACTACTGAAATCACGGCAATCGTAAGTCGCATTCCGCCACCTGCTGCTG
>CAZDZX010000004.1:7889-43719 GCA_964510005.1 uncultured Pirellulaceae bacterium | reverse complement strand
GGGCAAAGCCCTAGCAGTTTCCCTAGCCCAGCCTGAAGGGCTGGGAATCCGAGACCCAAAAAATCATGTAGGCCCAACGGTCCGGCAGTTACCACTTGAGGCCGAACTGTTCTCCGCCACTGGGGTTGTTGGTGCCGCCTTTGAGCGGTTCGCCAGATGATTTCACAACGAGGTCGCGACCGTCTGGGATTTGAGGTTCGTCTTTCTTTTTGTCGCCGGCTTTCGGTTCGGGCGCCGGTTTGATCTGCTTCAGAGACAGCGACATCTTTTGCTTGTCTTTGTCGACAGAAAGAACTTTGACCTCGATCGTTTCACCTTCGTTGACGATCGTGCTGACCCGCGTGACTCGGTGATGAGCCAGTTCTGAGATATGCACCAATCCCTCGATTCCGGGTGCCAATTCAACAAAGGCGCCGAAATCCATGATCTTGGTGACTTTACCTTTGACGATATCGTCAGGATTGAACTGCCCCGAAGCACTGGTCCATGGATGCTCGATCGTGTCACGGTGCGAAAGCGAAATGCGGCCGTCACCGATTTTGTCGACTTTGACTTTGACCTTTTGGGCCACCTCAAGCACTTCGCTGGGGTGCTTCACTCGTGTCCAGCTAACTTTGCTGACGTGGATCAGGCCTTCGACGCCGCCCAAATCGACAAACGCACCAAAATCCATCAGTTTCGTGACGGTGCCCTCACGGAGTTGGCCGACCTCCAACTCTTCCATGATCTCTTTACGTTTCTCTTCGTTCTCGCGTTCGAGGATAGCCCGTCGGCTAACCACAAGGCGACGCTTGTCCGGATTGACTTCGGTCACGACCACGGGGAACTTCTGGTTCATGTAGGGAGCCAAGTCTTCAACCCGAAACCGATCAATCTGGCTCATCGGCATAAAGCCCTTGAGTGCATTGATGGCAACTTCTAGGCCGCCGGTGTTGGAACCGGTCACACGGGCTTCGACGACGGCGCCTTCGGTGATGTCATCCCAGTCCGCGACACCGGCCACGGCGCCGGGGACGCCCAGTTCGTACAATCCGTCTTCAGGGTTGCGGCTGCGGACGATGACTTCGATAAAGTCACCTTCTTTGGGTTCTTCTTTGAAATGATGGAAGGCTGCCACGCCTTCGTACTGTCCCGCCAATTTAAAGAACACATTGTCTTTGTGAATTTTGGTGACGACGCCTTTGACGCGACTGTTGAGTTCTAACTCAGCCGGAGTTGCTTGAGTGTTTTCCAAAACCGCATCCATCGACAAACCGTCGAGCGCTTTGTCGATCGCTGAATCGATATCTCCGGTCAAACCTTCGGTGGAGTTGATGATGGCGGGAGCTGCTTCTTCTGCCGCGGCAGTGGCGGCGGCTTCATCGAGCTGGACGGGGTTGGCCATCGCTTGCTGAACGGCAAGCGGCTTGAGCGGAGTTTTCGCCACGTCGCGCTGGGAGCCGATCTGAATTTTCGCTTTCGGCTTTTCAGCAGCCGGTGGTGTCGCTGCTGTTTTTGCTTCGGCTGGCGGCGTTGCCGGCGAAGGAGTTGCAGCGGCGGGCTGAGGTGTTGCAGCGGCGGGTGCGTTTGCCGCTGGTGATGCCTCGGCGGCCTGCGGCGGATTGCTCGCGGGCTGGCCGGTTGTGTTTTCGTTTGGCGTTTCAGCGTTTTCGGGTTTGGGGTCGCTCATGGCTTCGCAGGAAAACAGATTCCGTCAGAATAGATCAAAATTAAATTTAGGCCTCGTTAGTGTATCCAAAACGACCATGGATATACAGTCACAAAGCTCCACGGTTGTTGTTTTGGTCGATCTGGTCGCCCCTTGTTTGGATTGCGAGTTTCTCCGGTTAGAATTGGATTGCACGCTTTTCATCAACTTTTCAACGTTCTGCCATGAGTAAAATTTCAGATTCTGTGACTCACATGATCGAGCAGCTATCGCGGTTGCCCGGAATCGGTCGCAAGTCTGCGGAAAGGCTGGCCTATCACCTGCTGCGAGTTCCTGAAACGGAGGCGTTTGCGCTATCCGATTCGATCCGTGCGGTGCGGGAGAATGTCCGGTATTGCGAAGTCTGCTTTAATTTGGCGGAATCCGAAAAGTGTACAATCTGTACGGATTTGAAACGGGATCAGACCCAAATCTGTGTGGTTCAGCAGCCTCGGGACTTGATAGCACTGGAACAATCGGGAACCTATCAGGGTATGTATCACGTACTGCTGGGAAGAATTGCTCCGCTAGAGAACATTGGGCCGGAAAAACTAACAATCGACAAATTGGTGCAGCGAATCTCCAACGGCGATTTTAAAGAAGTCATCATGGCGACCAATCCAACCGTCGAAGGTGACGGTACGGCGCTCTACATCAGCAACCTTTTGCGGGACTTTGACCTAGAGCTGACCCGCTTAGCCCGAGGCATTACAACCGGCAGCATCCTTGAATACACCAATAAAGAAATCCTTTCGGACGCGATTTCGGGTCGTCAGCCCCTTTAGATAGAGAACTTTCTCCTCGCCGTTGGCCAGAAAATGCTAACATAGAGGTAGGCCACATGAAGGAACACGTTGAATCTTATGCGATTCTCTTACGGACAAACTCAGACTCAAAAGCAGACCCAGACGATCACTCCTCGGATGATCCAGTCGATGGAAATTCTGCGGATGGCCGCTACGGAGCTCGAAGAAAAAATTGAGCAAGAGTTGATCGAGAACCCGATTCTCGAACAGCACGAATCTGATCCCGAAGCCTCTGTCGAAACTGAAAAGGCCGCCGAGCAGAAAAAGGAAGAAAAAGAAAAGGACGTCGAACAGAAAGAACTCGTCATCGAGGAAGACAACCGCACCGAAGACGACTTCGAGCGATTGCTGAACCTTGACCGCGAAGTCCCCGATCATTTTGACGAACGGCCACGCGTTTCTTCCAATCGGATTCAAGAAAGCGGCGATCGTCAGCACGACTTGATGGCCAACGTTGCCACTCGCCAAGAGACGCTGCAGGACTTTCTGCTTTCGCAACTTTCCGAGCGTGACATTGAACCTGGCGTTTTAAAGATCTGCGAAAAGATCGTGTCCGCGATTTCTGCCGAAAGCGGAGGCTTTTTCAAAGCCAGTTTGACGGACATGTTGCCACTGCACGCGACCGAAGAACAAGTCGATATGGCGGAAACGGCGTTGGCACACGTGCAAGATTGCGAGCCAGCCGGTGTGGGTGCCCGTGACTTGAAAGAGTGTCTGCTGTTGCAGTTGACCCCGCAAATTGAAAACTACCATGCGGTTCAGACGCTGATCGTGAATCACTTGGAAGACCTGATGCACAACCGATTGCCTCAGATTGAGAAAGCAACCGGGATGTCGATCGACGAAATTTACTCGGCTCGCGACGAGCTGAGAAAGTTTGATCCTCGCCCTGCCAGTGAGTTCGCCGACAATTTCTCGCCCGCGGTTAAACCGGACCTGTGGTTGGAACAGAACGAGGATGGCAAATGGGTCGTCAAGATGGAAGAAGGCCCCTCGCGCGGTCTGTTCATCAGCAAGTACTACCTTGATCGTCTTAAAAAAGGCACCGCCACCAAAGACGAAAAAGAATTCATCAAAGGCAAGATCGCTTCTGCGGAGTGGTTGATCGAATCGATTGAGCAGCGTCGCAGTACTTTGCTTCGCGTTGCCGATGCGATTTTCGATCACCAGACCGATTTTATTGGCAAAGGCCCTGAGCACCTTAAGGCGCTCAAGATGGAGCAGATTGCCGAAAAGGTTGGAGTCCACCTGACCACCGTCAGCCGCGCTGTGGATGATAAATACATCGAAACCCCGCGTGGTATCGTGCCGCTGAAAATGTTTTTCGTGCTGGGCACGCAAAAAGAAGACGGCGAAGACGTTACCTACAATCGCATTCGCTTGGAGCTGCAAAAGCTGATCGATGCGGAAGATAAAGCCAAACCGCTGAGTGATTTCGAGATCATGAACCGGTTGAAAACAATGGGCTTCAATGTGGCTCGACGGACGGTCACCAAATACCGTGAAAAGATGGGCATTCTTAGTTCCCGCCAGCGCCGCGACTATCGTCCTGCGGAAAAGTAAAGTTTCTTTGACGGCGGGTGAAGCGGGAATCGAACCTGCAAGTGAATCACCCCGCATTCCGGCTAAAGCCGTTACTACCAACGTTCCATCGCGACTAACAAGCGGAGCTTTCTAAAGAATTGCGCTTCGTTCGGGCCGCGGAGCGTCCCGTCCACGAAGGCGATGTGGATTGGACGCTCCGCGGCCGATGTGGATTGGACGCTCCGCGGCCAAACGCATCGCGCCGACCGCACGGACCCTGCCGCCGAAGCATTACGCCGAAGTCGATTTCAACAAAGCTTCCAACTCCTGAATTTCCCGTTTGAATCCGCCTGACAGAATCGGGAATCGACACCACGTTTTCGGATCAAGGTTTTTGTCGTCCAAGTGAAAGGACGGAGCGTAGCGTTCTCGCTTCCATTGGTTGCGGCACCACAGACGGAAAAAACGAATCGTCCAAGCTCCCAGTTGAGCCGGTGTGAACTGAGCGAAATCAACTTTCAAGTTGTCAAAGACTTCGATCGGAACCATCTTGTCTCGGATGGCAAAGCACTCGATCGCGTCCAAAATCTCGTAGGGCATCAAGTCATCTTCGTCAGTCTGTTTGTCTTCTGGTGGGCGCAGTTCGGCGGTCGGTTGCTGATCGTTGACTAACTTGAGGGCCGGAATCGGGCTGCCGCCGACGGGGCCGGTTGTCTCCATCCAACGCAGCCACTCGCGGAGGTAGGCTTTGTCGATGCCCGCGATCGGGCTGAGCCCTCCCGACGTGTCACCGTCCATCGTCGCATAGCCAACCGCGGCTTCGCTGCGATTACTGGTGGAAATCAACAACGCGTTTTTCAGGTTCGCCAGCATCCAGATGCCGGGCGAACGGACGCGAGCCTGAATGTTCTGTAAGGCGATGTCGTGCTTTTCCCACGTTAGTTCTTCGCCGATGGCATTGCTGATCGTGGTGCGGTAATCCTGCACTTGGGAATCGACGTCGAATTCGTAGTGGGTGGCACTCACTGCCGCCGCCAATTCGGAAGCCGCATTGCGAGTCACATTGCCACTGTTTCGAGTCGACTGGTAGGCTGTTGTGAGCAAGCGTCGGTTCAGTTCATCGACGTCGGCGGGAATGTCGCCATCGGTGACGCCGGGAATGCAGAACTTTAGTCGCTCGATAACGCCATCAAAACCCAGTTCATCGACCGACAGTTCCAGCATGCAGCGAATCAATGCCACGATGCTGGACGAATCACAACCGCCGCTGAGGGAGACAATGAATCCACGGGACCACGATTTTCGCAAGTAGTCAAACAGTCCTAAGCAGACCGCTCGGGTGAACTCTTCGGCTTTGATTTCGGTGTTCTGTTCCCAATCGCTTTTAACCAATTCGGCGCGCTGCAGAGCGCAATCGGGAAAACTAAATTCGGCTTGGATGACATCGTCTTCTTCGCCATCGATATCGGGAACAAAGCTGCCCGTTCGCGCCCGAGTCATGCGGGTGGATTCGATGTTCAACACTGCCGACGTGACCATCGACGGTCGAAAAGACAATCGCTCACCGCAGGCCAGTAAATTTCCACCCGATGCGATCATCGCGTCACCATCGAAGATGGCGCGTCCGGATTCGTTGCCGGTCAGATTGCTGTAGATATAGGAAACGTTGAAAGCCCGACTGCCTTCCAGCACAAAACGTTTGCGGACTTCGTGTTTGTCGAACGCGAAATGACTGGCACTGGGGTTGAGGATGATATCAGCCCCTCGTTCGGCAAGGCTGGCTCCGGGGCGGGTCCCGACCCAAGCGTCTTCGCAGATTTCGAATCCGATTCGAATGCCACCCACATTGAACAGAATGTCGCCGATGGGATATGTCTGATCACCGATTTCGATTTCGCCGTGGATCCCCGCTGGCCACGGTTTGAACCAGCGCGGTTCGTAGTGAATGCCGTCTCCGGCGAGGTGCTGTTTGGCCACCAACCCAATGATCTTTCCATCGACAACCAGTGCAGCACAATTGAAGATGCCACCGGCATACATCACGGGCAGTCCCAGTGACACGATCATGCCATGGGTCTCGGGAAGCAGTTCCAGCAGAACTTTTTCGGCTGTTTTTCGAATCCCGGAACTGTGAAATTCGTCTTCGCATCCGTAGCCCGTAATGCATAGTTCGGGCAGGCACAAAATGGAAACGTTTTCTTCACGTGCCTGCTGGATCGCCTGCACAATGTTCTGTTGATTGGTATTCCAGTCGATGGGTGTCTGGTTGAGCACACCAGCGGCGACTTTGACTAGCTTCATAGGGATCGAGCGGTTTGAGCAAATGGAGATGCAGGACTGCGGCGAACGTCTATAATAAGGTGCGTTGAGAAACCTACATAGTTCACATTAAAAACTTCCCGGGGAACGCGTTTGTCAAACGGCAATGAAAAACAGGCAACATGCGCGGCTTGCGGGCAGGCGTTGGCCACTGTCGGTCCGTCTGCGGACTCGCTCTGCGTGCCCTGTCGGCAAAAAGAACGGGATGACGATTATGTTGATTCGCTGATCGAGGATATTAAGCCCGCCAATATGTTGGGAAGTGGAGTTAAGGCCAACCGGCAGGAAACGGATTCTGATGCGAAATCAGCGGAAGTCGAAGCAGGTCTGCCGTCCAGCAATGGGGATGAGCCAGAATCGTGGCAGCTTCGTTGTCGCATTTGCGATTCGGTGCTGTGGGTCAATGAACAGCAGATCGGTGAAGAGATCCGCTGCAACGATTGCCATTCTTTGATTACAGTCCAGCGGTCTGGAAAGAAGCGGACTCGTAAGTCGCGTCGACAGCCGCCGCCGCAAAAAGTTAAACAAGCCGACATGCAGGATCTGATCGACGAGATCGACGATGATTTTGACGACTTGACGCTCTCACCACCGGAAGAGCTCGACGATGATTTGAAGGCGCTGCGGCGGGAAGCCGTCTTGATGGATGACCTTGCCAGCGTCCCACATGAACTGGAGCCGCCAGTTGCGGATCCCTTTCACGACAAAGGTGGTGAAAGCCATGAAAGCGATGGCGACGAAGACGAGATGATCGAGCTCATCGACATACCACCGGAAGTTGCGAACCAAAGGCGAAAACTAGCCGATTCCAACCCCGTGGTTTTGCCACGGATGCCTCGCAAGAAGAAAACACCGGATCCGATCAAGGTAGTGGGGTCAGAGGGGCTGGCTGATGATCATGATGCACCGGTGCGTGTGTATGCGAAACGGAAAAAGAAATCCGGTCAGCAGAAAAGTCGTGACGAAAAATTACATCGCATTTCCGATGAAGTGGCACCGGGTGATCGATTCCGTTTGAGCGATTCAACGTTTTCCAGTGCCGGCAACCAGTTGGTGGAAATGCTAAACAGCCCCGGCGTGTTTGTGTGGGGCGGCGCTGCGATTGTTGCGATGTGGATGGGCAACACGTTTTGGTATACAGCGGGACCGCAGTCCTTGGCCGAAGACAGTCACGCGATGCGTTGGTGGATGGCCTGGGGTGGCGGCATGATTGTGGGGCGGGCTCCGTTTTGGATTGGATACATTTTATTATTGTTCGCCGGTAGCACGATCTTTCGCGCGGCCGCGGAAGGTAAAACGAAAGTCGAATCGTTTCGGGCACTCGATTTGGCTAATTTTTTGAAAACCGTTTTGTTGTTCGGTTTTAGCATGTTGGTCGCGACACTCCCGTGGATTTTCACCGGTTTGATGCTGTTGACCTTGCCCCTGCAATTTTTAGTGGCGGGAGTGTTTTTGGCGTCTTCCTGGTACAATCAGTCACCCTTTGCGATCCTGTCGGCCAAGTCGCTTGCCATGTTTTCTCAGTCGAGGGAGGCCACGGCGGCATGGAAGCTGTGGGCGAAGCTGCTGGTGATACCGTTGGCTGGCGGGCTGTTGGGAGGTTTGCTGATGGATTTTTCCTTTGGCGGAATCAGTATTTTTACTTCGCTGATCGGTGCGGTCATCGTGACCGTGGTGACATTGGTTTACGCCGCCAACACCGGTTGGATGAGTGGGGAAGTCGCCGAATCATTGCGGGAGAACGGATGAAGGTTTTGATTTCTCGAACGAACTTGTGGGTCGCCATTGTGGCGTTTGTCTTGGCTTGGATTCCGGTGGCATCGACGTGCGCCCAAGAAGTCGGTTCCGATAGCGAATCCGTTGCCGAGGCAGCGGCGGTCGACACGGAGCGAGTGGAATCGCTGATTTCGCAACTGGCTGATGCCAGTTTTGCGGTTCGTCAACAGGCGACACGAGAGTTGTGGGGGATGGGTGCGGGGATTTTGTCGGAACTGGAATCGGCCGCAGAGAACGCGTCTCGAGGCGAGGCTCGCGTTCGTCTGAATGATTTGATTTTGTTTGCCAAATGTGGCATCGGTCCCAGTACCAGTGAAGAGATTGTTCAATGCGTCTCTGGCTTTCTGGAGCAGGAATCGATTGTCCAGAGAAATTCTTTGTCGAAGCTGAAATACCTTGAGCAAGAAGAAGTGGTTGAGCGACTGCTTGGGTTGCTGGACAAGGAGCGACGGAAGGAGTTTGAGGGTGAATTTTCTTCACTCGTGACGGCGAGGGAGGCATTGTTGGATGGAGATTTCGCAAAGTTTGATCAGTGGCTGGAGCAGGCCCGAGAGAACAAGGCCCATCGTACTTTCTTTTTTTACACGCACTGGGTTCGAGGTGACCTCGATGCGGAGATTAAATTGCTTGAAGAACAGGCCAAGCCAGAGATTGAAGCCGGCAAGAAATATCGAATCGCGCTGGAGGAATCCAAAGATAGAAAATCGAAAGATGAGCTTGTATCGCCAAATCAAGATACACTGCGCGAATTGATTGGGCTGCTGAGGTTTCAAAAGCGCGTCGAAGAGGCGCTTCAATACAGTCGGCTGATCGTCGACATGGATCGTCGTCGGCAGTTAACACATGTTATCTTGATGGAGAATGGTCGTTGGGGACAGATTCAGAAGTTGATGGCGTCTAGCGAGGAAATCGCAGCGGCCCAGAATGAAGAAGAGGGAGGGGGCAAGCTGAAGGACGGTCTGGCGATTGAAGCGGAGGGCCATAAGCGTGCCTTGATCGAATTTTTTGCCATGGATGACAAGGCCTGTGGCGAAACCTTGACGCAAATCGAAAAGGATCTGAAGGAGAAAGACGATTTCTCTCATTCCAGTTTTTTGCAGTATAAGATGGATCGTGAGCGGGCTGACAAATTTCAAAAACTGGAAAAGAACTACGAAACATTCTCTTTGCTGACCGAACAGAACCGTTACGAAAAACTGTTTGAACTGTTTGAGTTGCAGACCGTGGACAAGCGGATGAAGTTCTTTCAAGATCGGCTTGCAGATGCTCAAGCGTTGAAGCCGAAGTTTAATTTGCTGAACAAAGTGAGCAGCACTGAAAGGCGACGGCTCAACAGCGAACGCGGTCAGCTGCGGGACTATTACCTTGAAGCGGCCGTCATGCTTGATACGCTCGGGTTTGGCGAGGAAGCGGAATTTCACCTACGCAATTTGTTTTTTTCAGAGCTCAACGAGAGTCTGAATGTCGAGCTTCAAGTTGCTGCGGCGTTGCTTGAGCTGTGTGCTTTTGAATCTGCGTGGGAAATCGCTCGCATTCACTTTGATCGGACCGGAAGCGACATCGTTTTCCGAAGCCTGCTGGGAACGGGGTCGCGGTTTGTTCCCGTTTTGAACCAGCAGCTGGAAACTCAGGTCCCGGATATTTCCGAGCGGTTTCAGTTGATCGCTAAAATGATCAAATCCCCTGCTGCCCTTGAGCCTTACAAAGATGTTGATATCTGGCAGGAGTTCGATCGCTGGGGAATTGAAATCCACAGCTCATTCGAGCAAGAGCTTTTCCGGATCTGGCAAGTTGAGGATGAGATTGACGCTCCGGAGCCTGTCATGGGTCAATTGGTGCCCGCGTCGGTGAACCATTACATTGCCAATCGTGAATTTCTCCAAGCCGCTCAGGTTCTCGAAACGTCGGGCCGTCGAACCGAACCTGCGATCTATGCTCAGGCGGCATGGGTCTACGAAAAAGCCGGCCGCAAAGACCGGGCTCGCATCATGCAACTCCTGTTTATGAGCCAGTATAAAATTACCAGTAGCTACTCGACGCTTTTAAGAGGCTTTGAAAAAATGCAGTTTCGCAGGTACGCCTTTGACGCGGTGCGACTGCACGACTGTTTGAACTACGATACGTATTCGAGAAACATTCATCCGCTGATGCGATTGTGCAGCAGTTCAGAAGACGATGACGAAACGAATCCATTTGAGGAAATGGTGCGGACGCAGATTTTCCGCTTTAACAGTCGCGTCCGCTACCTTTCGGGGTATCAAGACGCCAGCTTTTTCGTGAAGGGGCACCTTGCGAAAGGAGATCTTGCAGCGGCAAAGTACTGGTTTCGAAAGCAACTCAATTTTCAGACGGTTGATTCGACTTTGTGCGAATCGGTTTTCCCGATGATGATCGAATCCGGTGAAACGGAATTGGTGGATGAGTTGTTCGAGGAAGCTGCCAAAGGCTTCTATTCGATTCTTTCGAAGTACCCTGAAAGCAGTCTCTATCTAAACAATTATGCGTGGATTTGCTCGAAAGCGAGAAAGAACCTAGATAACGCGATCGAACTTTCCCGGCGGTCGATTGAGCATCGTCCTGTCAAATCAGGCCAATACGATACGCTGGCAGAACTGTATTTTGCCACAGGGGATTACGACAAAGCGATCAAAACGATTCAACGTGCGATCGAAATTAATCCAACGCGGGAATACTATCAAAGGCAATTGAAAAAGTTTCAGCTTAAGAGCAAGGCGAGACAGTAAATCGGTGCTGCTTGGGCTTTCGTCAGGTGGTTTTGCGGTATGATCTCATGTCAAAACCCCAGTGAAGAATTCTTCAAATTCTGAAATTGATTCCAACAGAATCTGACCCCGCTCGAATAGATGGCAGAGCACAAAATAGCACCCATTTCCCTCAACGCCTCCATGTCTCCTCCCATCAGGTTTTATGACTTGTCCACTGCTGATGCAGCGGATGGGCTTTTGCTTGATATCGAACAGCCCCATTTTGATTTTCGTCTGATTGCCAGCAGTCAGGAAGTGACGTTGCCGAGTGGCCAAACTCATTTCGGTTTTGTGTGCGGTGGTGATGCCGAACTGATCATCGAAAATCGCAGCTATCCGATCTGCGAAGGAATGCACTTCACGGCCTTCGGTGATGCGATCCTGAAAACCACGGGAGGGGCAATTGCGGTGTCGCAGAAAAACTGGCGTGGAATGTTTAGCATCGGTGGTCCCATCGAATCGGAAGGCCGGCTTCGCTACATCGACGGTTGTTCCGATACACTGCTAATTCCCCCGGTCGTCAAAGGCGATGCCTGTTTGAACTTTTTGAAAATACCTCCGTTCACCGATCAGACTTCGCACACGCATCCTTCGTTTCGATTTGGGATCATCGTTGCGGGCAATGGGTTTTGCGATTCGCCAACGGGAACAGAGGAACTCTATCCCGGCAAAGTCTTTTACATTCCGACCGACGGCCAACATCGATTTCGAACGCAGTCCGAAGCGTTGTCGGTGATCGCTTTTCATCCCGACAGTGATTTTGGTCCTGAAGACGACAACCACCCGATGGTGAACAAAACGATCGTCAATGGCGTCCCCGCCGCACAACTCAGTCATCAACAACGTGGTATTTCTTTTGGACAGGAAGAACGATGAAATGTCCCAGTTGCTCTAGAAATCACCAGCACAAGTATGGAATGAAGTGCCGATGCGGATACAAGTTCGCGCTTGACCCCAAAGTTGACAAGATCAGTGACCGGCGATTTGTCTCATTTATTAACGGTGCGAGTTGCAACGGAACGTTCTCGTTCACGGAAAACCAGTTGTACACCGCCGCCTGTCGAAAACAGCTTTCTTTGCACGTGGCCCTGCCTATCTTCTTGACGTTTCTGACGGCAGGTTTTCTGTTTCTCGGTTTTGCATTTGAACCCAAGCTGCTATTTGTCGCGATTGTGCCGACGTTGGTTTTGTTGGGCTGTCTCTATCATCTTTTTTTAGGCAAACTCCCTAGAGACCGCTTCGAAGGTTGGCGCAAGAAATACATTGCTGAACACGGCCCGATCAAGTCGATGATCATCGGTGCGAAATTGAAAGATCCCCCCAAGCAGATGTCAGAACCCGACATTCACGACTACGGTGTCGAAAGAGTTTTGGTCGTCCAGCGGCGGATTTTGGTTGACTTGCTGATCGCCAATAACATTCATTCGGCAAACCGGGCACTGATCGTAACTGCCGATGGATACCCTGACTATCTCTCGCAGCGAGTTCAGGAACTGCTGGCCGAATCCTCGGAATTGCCAGTCTTTTTGCTGCATGACTCGGATCATGAAGGCATGAGTTGGGCGGCCGAACAGATGGTGCGATATCAGGCACCCAGACGCCAAGTGATTGATTTAGGGCTGGCTCCCGAGTCCGTGAAAAAGATTGGCAAACTGAGCACTCTTCGTTTAAAAAACGTCGACTACAAAGTTCCTATCGATGCCGTTCCCATGGCGATGCTGGCCAACGGTATCGCTTTGTCGATGGATCAGGGGATCGGAATGGAAGAGCTGCTGGTTATGGATACAACAACCGACGCATCAACGAGTTTTGGATAATGAATAAGCTTCAATTCTGTGTTTTGATGGCCTGCTGTGGGGTTGCGATGTCACTGACGGCCTGTGACAAACCAAAAAATTCGGCTCGCTTTGGCCCGATGCGGGACATGGTGGTGAGCGGGAAATACGACGAAGCCATCGCATCGCTGGAAGCCTACGTCGACAAGTCGCCTACTGGTCGCGATGCCAGCCGCGCGGGACTGTTTTTGTTCAAAGCGAATTTCGCGAAAGGGAATTACGACGAAGCCAAAAAGTGGTGCGACTGGACGATTAAAAATCATCCCCAATCGCTCGAAGCCCGCAAATGTGAATTTAAAACGGGATTGGTCTTGCTGGGCCAAGACAAACCCGAGGAAGCACTAGAGCGTTTTGAATCCATTGCCAACGCGAAAAATAACCCGCTCCGCCCCGAGGCCACTTTCTTTGTCGATTATCTGAAAAAAGAATTGGCCGCAAACCAAAACGATCCTGTGGCGGATCCTCAGTGAGTGCATTGTTCGGCTTCTCTGGCGCCCCTCAGCCAAAACGATTGGCTCAGATGCAAAGCGTGTTGGAGCATCGCGGCGAGACGGTGGAAACGCTCAGTGAGTCTCAGTTGTCATTGGGCTACTGGAAAAGCAGTTGGGCAACGGCGGACGTTGGCGCCGGTGTCTCTCAGACCCCGCATGGCTTGATCGCGCTGGCGGGCTTTCAAACGCTAGGCAGTTCCAATCAAATTGTGCCGCTTGAGGAAATTGCCGCCTCGCTCGCGAGCCATCAAATTCCGCCCAAGGAATTGACTGGCGATTTTATTGTCGCGTTTCAGGCCACCGATGGCCGTTTTTTTCTAGTTCGTGACGGCGCGGGATCCCGAACCGTTTACTTCGCTCAATGGAAAAAGCGTTTCTATTTTGCCAGCGAACCCAAGGGCATCTGGAGTATGTCCGGGTTTCCGCGTCGACTCGAACCGAACTCGTTGGCGAAGTATCTGACGTTTAGTTTTGTGCCCGGCGAAGCCACGATGCTCCAGGGCATCAAGGAGTTGCCAGCCGGCCATTGTTTGACCCTAGCGGCCGACGGCACGGTTTCGACGCAGCGATATTTTCGATTCGAAGACGTTCAACAGGATGAATCCAGTCGCGTTTCTTTGGCGGATTCGGTTTCCCAGTTTCGACACGAATTCTCCAGCGCGGTTTCGGATCGGTTGGCGCTGATTGGTAACGATTCGCCGGTGGTGTTTCTTTCCGGGGGTTTGGACTCGTCGGTGGTCGCCGCCGAATTGGTGCGGCAGTCCAGCCGCAAAGTCAAAACGTTTTCGTTACATTTCGGGCCGCAATATCCCAACGAACTTGAATACGCTCGCGAAGTCGCAGAGATGCTGGGAACCGAGCATCGTGAAGTCCTGATCCAGCCCAAGGACTTCGTAGGGAATCTGCGAAAAATGATTTGGCATCTGGATGACCCGATAGGCGATCCGATCACGATGCCGAACTTCGAACTGGCGCGGCATGTCGGCGATGAATGCGATTTCGTTTTCAACGGCGAAGGGGGAGATCCTTGTTTTGGCGGTCCCAAAAACATTCCGATGATGTTGCTGCATTGGTACGGAGTCGAACAGCCCCCGCTTTTTCGGGAGCATGCCTATCTGAAATCGTATCGCCGCGCTCACGAAGAGCTGGACCATATCTTTACGCCGTCGTTTAAGGAGAAGTTGGATTTGGAACAGCTGCCGGCGCTGCTGACTCCTTTTTTCGATTGCGAGACGCCGCAAAACTATTTGGATAAATTGACCACCATCAACATTCGACTCAAAGGCGCCCATCTGATTTTGCCCAAAGTCGAACGGATGTTGAGTGCGTCGGGCGTGTCGCCACTGTCGCCCCTGTTTTCATCCGAGATGGTTCGATTTAGTTTCCAAATCCCCAGCAAGATGAAGCTCTGTCGCGGGGTTGAAAAAGTAGTCATTAAAGAAGCCTTTAAAGACCTTTTGCCGGATCGAATCATCGCTCGGCCCAAAAGCGGGATGCGAGTTCCGGTCCATTTTTGGTTTCAAGGTGAACTCAAAAACTATGCTCGCAAGATCCTCGGCCGCAGCCGAATCAAGCGGGCCGGGATTTTTGATCATCAACGGGTTAAGCGATTGCTCAACTATAGTATTGAAGAGGGAAACGGCCGCTACGGAATGCGGCTTTGGATGTTGTTGACGTTTGAAATCTGGCGTCGGATGGTGATCGAAAAACGAGATTGGTAGGAACCGGAGGTGAACGTCTAGTCTGGTTTAGTGGCCCCGGCGCTCCGCGGCCCAAACCGAACCAGGCGAATTGTTGTCACGACCACCGCCGCCGCGGTTAGAATAAATTCACGCTTCGGTAGGCAAACGGCAAATCTGCCCATTGCGATAAATTGAAACTTCGTTAGCTTCACAAAAATGAAATACTGGATTCGACTTTTAATGCTCGCCTCAGTGCCGGTGATACTATTTGCAATCATCGGATACCTGTTGCCCCACGGATTTTCCATTTCGACTCAGACTTTGATCGCTGCGTCGCCAGAGGACGTCTATGCTCAGATCGATACGCTTCCCGAATGGAAGACTTGGTCGAATTTTGACCCCGATAAATTCAAAGATTTAAAAATAGAGTTTGGGGAAGACGGGACCAGCCAAACTTGGAGCGATGGGCGAGGGAACGGCAAGCTCTGGTTTGTGGATCAGGTACCCAACGAGAAAATTTCCTATCGAATGCGATACGGTAACTTTCCTGAAATCGATTCGACGATCCTGCTTGAACAGGAAGATGGCAAAACGAAAGTTAGCTTGAGTAGCGAAGGCATGCTCCCGCCGAGCCCATTTTACGGTTTCTTTCGTGGTTTATATTCCAAAGGAATGACGGCCCAGTACCAAAGAAGCCTGCAACAGCTAAAAGAAAAAATCGAAGGGCCGGCCAACGCGAAACCTGATGCCGCCGCCGAAAAGCCACAAGGAGCAGAAGCTGCCCCAAGTGCAGAAGCTGCCGAAAAGCCGGTCCAGACCGAAGAGTGATTTCTGGCGAGCTGCGCCTGCTGAAGATAGTGTCCAATAGACGATGTCAGCGGCGCAGTTGATCTTCCCTACTTGGGTTTGTCGGCTTGATAGCGATGCAGTCCGTTGGGGACATCAAAAGTCGTTCCGTCTGAGAATGTTACGGAGCGATTTTCGGTGGAACTGTTGTAAACGACGTAGCTTCGCGTGTCCTGTTTCTCGAATACAACTGCGGTGGGACAGTCCGCTTGGATCGAAGCATCGTATTGGCCAAGCGATCCCAACGTCGCGATCCACTGTGTTGTGTGGACTTTCGTTTCGCCGAATTCGCTTTGATGGTCGGTGGCGTTAAGGGCGCGATATCGCTGCGCCGCATCGTCTGGATCGGCCAAGGCGAGATACTCGAAGAGAATGTCTTGCCAAGTCGTTGGTTTCTCTGCATCGCCATCAAAACCAGCGTTGTGAAAGCGCCTGTTTGCAGCAACGAGATAGTCAAAATTTCTCTTCACGAATTTAGGATCTCGGGCCAAGTAGAGGGAGCCACCTGTCACGGGCAAAAAATTGATTCCGTGAATTTCTTCCGGGTTGGCCGTCCACCACGTTCCGTACGTTCCGCCATCTCCCCACACGATCCCAACGCAGGGAGAGCCAAAGCCTGCTGGGAAAACTTCGCCATCGTTGTCAAACCAGTAGTGCCGGATGGATTCCGCTTCGGTGGCATGCCAATAGATTCCCAAATCCCGGATCTTCGTGTCGCCGATCGCTTCGCCGTACAAGATTAAAGACGTCGCAAAGTTCATCGATTCCGATGACGATTCTTGATTGTTGCCCGACGCGAATCCGGCGTTTCCAGACGCCCACGAATGGCCGGCGTAAGGATCAAAGAAACGCATCCACGGGAATCGCTGGTCCGTGCGGTCATTGTTGGCGCAGTTTCGAATCAGCAAATCAATCATCCCACCGTAGTTTTCGGGACGCACCCATGTGGGATCGTATTGCGCGATCGTCGCGGCGGCTTTGATGAAATAGCTGTAGTGGAAATGATGATCGTTCAACGTTTCTGCAGACCCGTAGCTGTCGGGATAGCCGATCAGCGTGTGCCACGTTGAATCATAATAGAAGAAGCGTTCCGTATCGTTGGCGTCGAACCATGCCTCCAGGCGGCGTTTCAGTAGCTTGACCAGTTGCTCACAGGTCTCATCTTTTCCGATTTGGTTCGCGATCTGAATGACCTCGGAGATCTTTCCAAACTCTTTTCCATTCCAATAGGTATCGCTCCTTTGGAAGGTGTTTTCGCGGTCGGTCAGTTGTTTAACGTAAGCATCGACCATGGGACCTAGTTTGGCGAACGAATCCTTGGGTGTCGGCAGCGCTGGCAGAACTCCGAGGAATCGAGTTGCTGTGGTGAATGAGGTTCCCGAAATGAGTTTCATGGTTCCCCGAGGACTGGCGTACTCAAATTTAGACAACAGGCTTGGGTCGACAAGATTCAAATGTTGATGGCGGTACAGTGCCATTGGCACGTCTGCCTGCGACCCTTCCTGAGGTTCCGCCGTTACAGAGAAGGTTGTTTTTACGGATGATGATTCCGCGTCATAGCGATATTCGACTTTTGTGTCGCGGACAAACGTAAACGCAAACTTAGCAAACCATTGGATGGTTTCTGGCGTGGCATCGGGCAATGCTGCAACGGAGAAGTACTGCTTGCCGGCCAGTGCCGATCCAATCGAGTCAATGCTGTTGTCCTGCGACGACCAAGTCGCACCCGAGGGAGCGAATAGTCCGTAGTGAGTCCGGTTAACCGTCACGCCCACCACATTTTTGTCTGAATAGAAAACCTTGGCTGTGCCAGTTGACTCTGGGGGTGTTTGAGAAATTCCTGTACCCGCTCGTTTTTCGAGGACACCGCTCTGCCACGGATATCGCGTTCCGTTTTCGATCGGAAGTTCGACTGAACTTGATTTTAGATCCAGTTGGAGCTGCCCGTCGCCAAAACACTTCCAAAATTCCAATGTGACGATGCCGTCTTTGAAATCCTTTTTCTCGCCGTGACTGAGTTTTGTGTCCAGCGGGTGCGACGAGTCAGAATACGTTTCCCAAGACGATTCGACTGGATCGGTCGCCACTAACGAAAACGTTTCAATTCGGTCCGCTGTCCCGTCTCCGTCGAAGTCGTAGCGGATCCTTGCTCTTGATCCGATGCCGATATTCTCGCCCGCGTTGACCGAGAGCGTGAATTTCCCATTCGCTTGGTTATGTTTGCCATTTAGTCCACGCAGTTCAAAAACGATCGGATCCAGTGGCTGTTCGTGTCGGTTGAGTGCGGCTTTTGAAAATTTGATTTCTACCGGTCGATCGCTCTTCCGTTCAAAATAGACAAAAGGCAACCCGTGTCCGAAGGTCGCCCTCAGGCTGTCAGATTCGGATTTCCAAAGCGCAGTCACAGCCCAATCGGATTGATGGTCGAGCACGCAATCGGGGCTTTCCAAACCATCCAGACCGACGACCATACTTTCCCGATATGGAAATTTATAGTTGCTTCCTTTTTGAAACAGCGCTCCGTCTTTACGCGAATCGGTAATGGAAGGGGCTGGGGTGTAGCCCAGGCCCATTCCAGAGGGTTGGCATTTGATGGCTAAGGGGTGCGGAAACATCGCCAGGGAATGTGGCGACGTCGAAGGCCAGACGAGTGATGAGCACCAGTCATTGGTCGGCGCAGGGCGAACGATTCGTTCACTGACCAACGGCGTCGCGGTTATCAAACGACGTGGTTTGCCATCGGGGTTGGGCGGCAGGTCGGTTCGGTAGCTCCCTTTTCCGACCGAAACTATCTGAGCCGATCCTGTCTGGCAGGTGCTTGCTGCGATCATGCCCCACAGAAAGGTCAGGCTGGCCATTTTTATGGCAACGATGCATTGCTGAGCTAAGTCAATTTTCATGTTTATGACACTCGCTGCCTTCGTTTTGGGTGGCCGTGACTCGGATGTTGCTCAACTCCTGATTTTAGCCAATTGCTTTTCGATTCGCAAGTCAGAAACCTTGATCGCCGTACCTAATTGCTGAGCAAACAGAGAAACACGGAACTCCTCAATCATCCAACGCAGTTGCTCCAGTTCGGGGTCAACGATTCCTAGCGTTTTATGCTGGTCAGCGATTTCTTCGTAGCGCTGCCAGAACACCACGACTTGATCGGAAAGCTCACGCTCTTTCTCTGTTGGAAGGGTTTTGGTTTTTTCGATGCGATGCACAACGGCGTCGAAGTATCGAGGATACTCCTTGAGCCAATTCCACGGCACCGCACCCAGAAAGCCTTCATCGGTCAGTGCGCTGATCTGCTGTTTGATGTCGTGCTTGGTGGTTCCTCGCGAGCCTGGGATGTCGCCCATCGCCAAACCGGCTTTGTGCATCGAAGCCGAAAGCCGGCTGAGCCATTTCGCGACATCCTGCGTGGCCATCGAAATGCGTTCGACCGCGTTCGCATTCAACTCTTGGAATTGAGCCTCGGTTTGGGGCAGCTTGCGACCGGTCAGAAAAGCGATGCGGACGATCAAATCGCCAATCCCAACTCGCAATGTCTTCGCGGGAACAAACCGTGACATGAGCACGGCTTGCTGGTCCAAATCGGGTAACCAGTTGACTTGCGATTTGATCGACTTGCGGTGAACAATCCGCAGCAGGCGGATCAGTCCGGCTCGGGATTGGCTGCGGGCGGCTGTTTTCGAATCGGCCAGTCGCAGACCAACGCTGTCGCCTTGATCGACGATCGCGGGAAACGCGCCCAAGGTCGTGCCGCCGCGAGTGATAGTGATCTTTTCCGGAAGATCGCCCCAGGTCCAATCCTGCATGCCGTCCTGATTCCAAGTTTCGTCTTCGACTTCGACGATGGTCGACACATGCTCGGGACCCAGCTGCTGGCGAATCTCCGCGATACTGCGCCCTGCGGCTACGATTTCGCCGGATTCGTCGACGACTTCGACGTTGACGTTCAGGTGAGGCGATAGTTTGTGAAGTTTAAATTCGGAGGCAGCCACCGGTTCATTGGCGATCTTTGACAGCTCGACCGCCACCGCATCAATAAAGTTGCCTCGGCCGAATTCAATGGACTCCGCGACTTTGTCCGCCGTTTCGGGTGCCGGTACTAACAGCCGGCGAATCGGTTTGGGCAAGGATCGGATCAAATCGATGACTCGGCTTTTTAGCAACCCTGGGATCAGCCACCCAGTCTGAACGTCATCCAACTGCCCTACCCCGGCGACTGGCAAGCGGATCGTGGCACCGTCTTTTTCATCTCCGGGCGCGAATTTGTAGTCGATTGGAATCTGCATCGAACCGATCTGGACTTCGTCAGGGAACATCTCCGAGGTATCTGAAGAGTCGGCGCCGGGCACCAAATCGGAGCGAGTCATTCGCAGACGTTGATCCAATTCGGGATCGGATTTGATTTTTTGCAGGAGGCTGCGATTGTCGAAAACGTCATTGGGCAAATGTTTTTCGTAGAACGCTTGGGCGGCAAACGGGTCGACCACCAAATCCCGGTTTCGCGTTTTGGCGGATTCATTTTCTAGATCGTCGTTGAGCCACTGGTTGTGGATAAAGAAATCCGGAGTGGCTTGAAACGAATCGCCACACAGTCCGTGTTCGATGAACACCGTGCGGGCGGATTCAGGATCGATGGGGCCCCAGTGGACGGGTCGCCCGGCCACAATCGGCAACCCAAACAGGCTCACATGTTCTGACACTAATACCGATTGCTTTTTCTTACTCCAGCGAGCGTCGGTGTGTCGTTTCTTAATCAGGTGCGACGCTAGTTTTTCGATCCAGTCGGGCGAGATGGATGCAATCGTGCGGCCGTAGCGGCGGGACGTTTCGACGACTTCGCCGGCAATGATCCACGTGGGTTTCTCTTCAAATACGCCGGATCCGGGCCAGAGGTTAAATTTGATTCCACCCGAGCCCGTGTATTCGTGTTTGTCGGACAGCATGGCGACGCCCGACAACAGGCCCGACAGCAGGCTGCGGTGAATTGCGCCGTAGTCGTTGCGACGCGTTCGGATTTTCAATCCCTCTCGCTGCACCATCGAGCGTAGCTGTCGGTAAACTTCTTGCCACTGACGCATCTGCATGAATGATAAGAAATTCTGCTGACAGGCTCGCTTGAGTTTGCTGTTGGAAAGCGATTCTTTTCGCTCGTGGTACCAATCCCAGATCTTGAGCATCGACAGGAAGTCAGATTTTTCGTGGTTCCATTTTTCGTGGGCCGCGTCGGCGGCTTTTTGTTTTTCGGCAGGACGCAATTTGGGGTTCTGAATCTCCAGCGCCGCCGCAATGACCAGCACTTCTGCGAGGCAGTTCTCTCGATCGGCTGAAAAGACCATTTTTCCGATCCGTGGATCGACCGGTAGTTTGGCTAAACGCTTCCCCTCGGAAGTGATGCGGCGATGGTCATCGACGGCTCCGATTTCGAACAGCGTTTTGTAGCCGTCTCGAATGGCTTCGGGATGAGGTGGGTCGATGAAAGGAAATTCGTCGATCGGGCCCAAACGCAAATGCAGCGTCTGCAGAATCACGGATGCGAGATTGGTCCGTCGGATTTCCGGTGTCGTAAATTGGGATCGATTCTCGTAGTCGTCTTCCGAGTACAAACGCACACAAACACCGGGCCCGATTCGACCGCAGCGACCGGCGCGTTGATCCGCAGAAGCGCGGGAAACGGGTTCGATCGGCAGACGCTGGACTTTGCTGCGGGCGGCATAGCGGCTGATGCGGGCGGTGCCGGTATCAACGACGCAACTGATCCGGGGAACGGTGATCGATGATTCGGCGACGTTGGTGGCCAGTACGATCCGCCGCGCCTTTCCCGGTTGGAAGATCGTGTTCTGCTGTGCGGTTGATAGCCGTGCGTACAGAGGCAGGATTTCGATTGTTGAACCGCCCAACATGCCTTTGAGCTTTTTGCTGGTCTGGCGGATGTCGGCTTCGGTTGGAAAGAAGACCAGAATGTCTCCGTCTTTTTCACGAATCAATCCACGACAGGCCTCAACCACATGATCGGAAATTTCTTGGGATCCGGTTTCGACTTCGGCTGGCGGCGGGAGGTAGCGTGTTTCCACGGGATAGGTGCGGCCTTCCACGTCGATGATGGGGACCGGTCGTTTTTCATTATCGGTAAAGTGATCTGCGAATCGTTTCGTGTTGATCGTCGCTGAAGTAATAATCAATTTAAGATCGCGCCGCGTTCGCAGTACCCGCTTCAGGCCGCCCAGCAAAAAATCGATGTTCAGCGATCGTTCGTGGGCTTCGTCGATAATGATCAGTTCGTAGTTGTTGAGGAAACGATCGGATCGTGTTTCGGCCAGCAGGATGCCATCGGTCATCAGTTTGATGAACGACTTGGGGCTGGTTTTATCGTCAAAGCGGATCTTGAAACCGACATCGCTTCCCAACGGCGAGCCGATCTGAGACGCCAGTCGGGCGGCGACTCCGCGGGCGGCGATACGGCGAGGTTGCGTGTGGCCAATCATGCCGCGGACTCCCAATCCAGCATCCAGAGCAATCAATGGGAGTTGGGTGGATTTACCGCTACCGGTGGCTCCGCTGACCACGACGACTTGATGGTCGCGAATCGCGGCTGTGATTTCTTCGGCGCGAGCGGCAATGGGAAGCGATTCGTCCAACGCGATTTTTGGGATCGCATCCTGTCTGGCGTTGAATCGCTGCACCGAACTTTCGAGTCGGGTTACGAAGGCGTCGACTTTTTTCTGATCGGTTTCCGATCGAAGTCGTTTAAATTGGGTCTTCAACCAGTGCTCGTCGGCCAACATGGTTGAGGAAAGGGACGCGCGAAAATCGGCGTCAGAAGGGAGGCTGTTCAATCTTTCAAATCGCTAAAATCATGGCTTACCGATTGGCGAAACGGTCAGGCGAAAGCACTGCCACGCGGCATTTCGGGTCGGTGTTGCCAGTTGTCAATGAGAGCCGCCGGTTACGGTTCAGACTCTTTTACCGCTTCAGAGTTCACTACCGTCGTCTCTGGGTTCCTCTCTTCGATGCGTTTTTTCAATTCTTCACGAACGATCGCCAGTTCGTGAGGGGCATCGATACCCAACCGAACTCCGTTATTGGAGATTTTGACTACCGTGATGGCGATGTCTTCGCCAATCCAGATCTTTTCGCCGACCTTTCGACTGAGTACTAACATACTCTTCCTCCTTAAAAACCAACTCCTTCGCCGATTTTGCATATAATGGGACTACCTAAAGATGGTAGGGATTGGCATGCAGTTTGCAAGTCGCGCCCAGCCACAAATGGTCAGTTTTGCACGCGACTTTTTCGGTTTTCGCGGGTTTCAAGAACCAAGCCAACATTTTCTGGATCTCCCAATGCCTTTTGAACTACCACGATTCATTGTTATCGCCTCACTTCTGGCCGCTGTTCTCGGTTCATCCGGGGCCGTAGCGGGGGATGAATACTGGAAAAGCGATCCTGACGATGCGATCAAGCTGGCCGAAAAGGAAAAAAAAGATGTTCTGTTGTTGTTCACCAGCGACGACACCAATAGCGACAGTAAGGAACTGCAGGACGAAGTTTTTGCTGACGATTCCTTTTTCATCGAAGCAGACACTTATTTTACATTTGCGAAACTCGAATTTTTGGAAAACTCGCCCGTGCCCGTGCCTCCTGCGATGAAGGCGCTGAATCAGAAATGGGCGGCTCGCTACGGGATCCGAAACTTTCCGAAAGTCGTGTTGCTTGACGCCGAAGGCAGGCCCTATGCGTTTTGCGGCTATGAAAAAGGCGGCGTCGAGAACTACTTGGGGTTGCTAGAAGAACGCCGACAATTGCGAGTCAAGCGCGACAAGAAAATGGCGGAGGCCAAAAAGGCCAAAGGCAACGAGCGGGCTAAGCTACTGGACGAAGCCATCTCCGTGATGCCGCGGAGTATCTGCGAAGTTTACTACGCGGACGTGATCAAAGAGATCGTCAAGCTGGATGAGTCCGACGAGTTGGGGCTGAGGAAAAAATGGAATGAAGAAAAGGACAAGGAGATTCGCAAGGCGATCAAGACGGACGTGATGATGACCGCCCGCTTGGAATCCCCTGAGCGAGCGATTGAGAGGATTGACGAGATCTTGCAACGTTACAAATTCACGCCGCGGCAGCAACTGGATATTTTGCAAATCAAGCTGAGCCTTGTTCGCGAATTGAATAAGCCAAAACTGCTCGATGGCACGCTGGATGAAATGCTGGGCGTGAAGGGACTCTCTGAGTCAGCCCGCGAGCGTTTGTTGGTAAAAAAGATCTATCTGATGATCGGTTCAAAGCGAAAAGATGCCGCGATGAAGTTGCTTGCCGATTCGATCGCTGCGGCCGAAGGTGATGAAGGCGCATTTTTGCTGGGTTGCAAGGCCGAGTTACTGGACGCCGAAGGAGCCTACGACGCTGCCGTGAAGGCGTTTGGTAAAGCGATGGCTGCTGCCCAGTCTCAACCCGACCTGTTGGCTGAATTGGTCAGCGGAAAAGCGGATGCCCTCTACGATGATGGCAAGGAAAGAGAGTCCTATCGCACGTTGGATAGTTACGCCGACGATACCGATAACCCTGTCGATCTTCGCGCTCAGGCGCTGCTGCATAAGGCGATGTTGATGCGAGAGTCCGGGAAGTCTCGGACTGCGATTTTGGCCGAAAACAGCGCCATCGAAATCGTGGGTGAATCGACTAAGTTAAAAACTGAGATTCTCAGTTTGGTCGAGGGACTGCACAAGAAGTACGACAGTCGTTAGCAGTACGACTGTCGTTAGCGGCGAATGGCAAGAGACCAGCTGAATGTCCCGGAGTGACCAATCGGGATTGAGGATTTATCTTGCAGGCGTATCACCCTGTATTCCGCCGACTGACGGTTTCAGGATGACTTCCTCAAGGGCGGTATTGGCGTAGAAGCGGTACTTCAAACTGGGTGATGCCCAAACAAAAAAACACCCTCGGTCCTCACGAGGGTGCTGCGGCTATTCTTCGTCGATGACGATCGTTGTTTACCAGCGAATGGTGAACTTCGATTTTCCGCCGCCGATCGAAATGCTCCCGCCGCGGGAGCCCGCGACTCGACTCTTGTGAATGTCCCCTCCGTAGGGTTTGCGATAGCTGGTGCCTTTAGAATAAGGAACTCGCTTGGAATATCCTTGTTTGCTGTAGTGCGGTACCTTGGCCGGTGCTTTGTATTTCACTTTTTGCTGCACTTTGTGCTGTAGTTTGGCCAGCTTGTGGACATCCGCATGCAAGTAGTTGATACAGACATGAATCTGGTGCAACAGTTGCTTGATGTGTGCCGTACTGCTGGGGATGATCCCTTTGCCATAAGCGGCATCGCATTCGATCTGATCAATCAACTGTTCCGCCTGCAGGAAAGTCTGATCCAGTCTCTGGACGGCGTACTTCAGGGCTTTGGCATCGTGCGAATAGCGAGCGATGCTGTTGACGGAATTCGCATTGGCTTTCAGTTTCGCGGCCACGCTAATCAATTTGCCGTAGTACGGTGTGTGGCGATAGTGAGCGGTTTCCACTCGCAGAATTTTGGTGGCAGCCAGAATGTCTTCCGCTTGCGTTTTGACGTGGTGCCAAGTGTTGGCGTGCGCCTGTGAAGCAGCGCCAACCAAAAGAGCGATCGCCAATAAAGTTTTGATTGATGTGCCTGTCATTTGGGTCTCCCATTTAGGTTCTTGTCGCTGGCACCTCTGTGTGCCCGCCGACAACCTTCTCAATTGCAGAGCCCATGCCAAAATTACTAACGGCTTGTAAATGTTGCAAAACGCCCGTGAAAACACGAGTTCTAAAGAAAGGGCCTGCTTTGCCAGTCGGCTGTGATTGTGTTGTCTGTTTGACAACAAGGTTGTCGAAGAGGTGGCGCTTCGTTGGCTAACTTGGTTGGCTAATTCCGCGGATTAGCGCGCAAACAAAGCGATCTGCCCGCCGATCAGCCAGTCGTCGAAATCGCGACCTTCGGTGGTGACCAAGTAGCGGCCGAAGAGAGTGAATCGCAAGTTTCCATCGGCCCAGAAGTGAACGCCGACTTCGGGATAGACCGCTGCCAATCCATCGATGTCGGTATCGTCATCGAATTCGGCATCCAAGGCGGTTTCGGCAGCGATTTCTAAAACGTCGGTCGCCAGAATTCCTGCTTTCGCCCCGACACCCACAAAGGGCGCAACCCGGGTAGGTGTTTGCAGTCGGGCTCCGACATCGAGTCCGACGGCGGTTCGATCGGTGCCGGAGAGGCCTGTCACCGAGATGTGATTGGAGAAATAGTTCTCCACGTAGACTTCGCGTCCGATCTCTAGACTACCAAAAGCATCGCCGACTTGGCCTCCGCCACCGCCGACAAAGCCATCCAGATACTTGGTGTGCCTTGCATCAAAAGCCTGTTTCAATTTGCCAAGGATATCGCCCTTGCTGGCTCCATCTGCATATTTCTGCTGGTAAATGGGATCATCGAGCGCGTATCGCGAGTTCAGGGAACACCCTGACGCGGATATCAAAAGGATGATGAGGCATACGAAGCGCATGCGGGACCATAGCGAAGTTGGCTCTTGGGCGAAAGAACTTTTCGCTGGTGCCAGTGATAGCACTGAATCTACTGCTAGGAACCCAATCGTGGTGCTTTGAGGAAGAGCAGTCAGCACACGCCATGTTCCGCAAAAAGGGGGAACACTAATCTGCACGAATCGACACTAATTAGGTTTCGAGTGAGCGGACATTGAACTCACAATGCATACCAGCCTTCAGCTCCAGCCTTGTTGTTTCAGCATGGATTTACTCCGGACGTTAGGAAACACAGATACTCTCTAACGAAACACTTATTTTGGTGTCGAAAAATCAAAAAGGTTTATCCAGTTTGTTATGAGTGAAGATTCGTGCCCATTAGTGTTCTTCGATCGTGCAGCGGAATTGTGCTGCGAAGAAACTTGCATGGATCGTTCGAATTCTTCTCCGTCGCGTTGTGCCTTATGAACGGTGGACGTTTCCGCTAGAATGTCATCTCAAAGCACTCTAACCTGAAAACGTTGTGGCAAGCCGAAGACCGTTAATCGCATACGTCCTTTGCGAATTCGCTGATCAGCGATCGCTGTATACTTCGTGGCTGGATCGCTGTCCGATTCCCCACGTAATCGTTCGTGAAAATCCGGACACGTGGGAGCTGCCAGACGATGCCGGCATCGTCATCAGCCATATGCATTATCGCCATCAAGAACTGGCAAAGCTGCGACAGATTCATGCGCAGAACGAAGTGCCGGTGCTGATCCTCGCCGATGGAATTTTGGAATACCGCAATACGTGGCAGCATCCTGACCTGCCCGACGGTTCGATCTTTCAGCCGCTGTTTGGACACAAGCTGGCCTGCATCGGACATGGTCAAGCGAGAGTTGTGGAATCGTGGGGCAATGTTGGCAAGTGTGAAATCGTGGGATTGCCTCGGTTGGATGGGTTGCTGTCTCAGCCAACTTCCGACCGCAGCAACGAGGGTCCGTTTCGATTGTTGATCGCGACCGCCAACACACCTTCGTTTGATGATCGGCAACGTGAAACGGTCGTCGAATCGCTGAGCCAAGTCCACCAGTGGCTGGCCGACAATCAGCAGGTTGGTCGCCGCCAACTGGAAGTGACGTGGCGCCTGACCGATGGACTGGAAAAATCGATTGGTTTGAGTGTCGAATCCGATTCGCAAGCCGTGCCTTTGGAAACGGTGATCAATCAAGTCGATGCGGTGCTGACGACGCCATCGACATTGTATTTCGAAAGCATCCTCCGCAGGGTTCCCACCGCGATTCTGGATTTCCACAATTGTCCGCAGTACGTTCCGTCGGCGTGGACGATCAGTGCGCCGGGGCATATTGAGGATACGCTGAGCGAATTGGCGGATCCGCCGGCGGCGCGGATGTTGTACCAAGACTGGGTGCTGGCCGAGCAATTGGAGTGCCGTTCTCCCGCCGGTGATCGGATGATTGAACTTATTTCGGCGATGGTCGCATGTCGACAGGCGAGCTTAGATGAAGGCAAGCCGTTGCAGTTGCCGGCCCGAATTCTGGCCGATCCCAATCAGGGCTTCTCAAGAGTATCGGAGTCCTTCGATTTGAAAACGCTCTTTCCCAACAACACCTTGTTTGACCAGCAGGATGCTCAGCGTCAACAAATTGAGTTCGCTGCTGCCCTCCAGCGAATCGCCGACAATGAGGAAGAGTTTAAGAACAAAGAACAGCGGCTGGCAAAGAAAGATGAGCATCTCAAAGGCAAGGACGAGCAGCTTGAATTTTTGAACTCGAATTTGGAGCGGAATTCGGCGGAGCTGGATCGGAAAGCCAAGAAGATCGAAGAGGTTTCACAGTTGTTGCAAAAGAACCAAGCCCGTGTTGCAGAATTGTCGGAACAACTCAAAGAAAAACAGGCTCAGGTCCGTGAAATGAATGCTCGGATTGCAGAGCTCCGCAGTCGTTTGGGCATCGAATAGGATCCCGTCAGATCGGGATCCCCGCTCCGCCCTACATTTGCGCGACGACTTCGATGCCCAGCAGTTCCAGTCCGCTCTCTACCGTGCGAGCCATCAGGTCGCAGAACTGCAGACGGCTCTGTTTGAGCGATTCCGTTTCCGCGTCTTTGACACTGCACTGTTCCAAGAAACGGAAAAAGATCTGGGTCAACTCGAACAGATAGTTGCACAGAAAGTTTGGCTTGTATTCGACCAACACGTCGTCCAAGGCTTCGCTATAACGGATCAGTTTGACGGCCAGTTCTCTTTCGATGTCGGTCGCAAATTCAAACGGCACCGGATTCTCACGAATCTTGGCCGGGTCCGCGCCCGTTTTTCGGATGATCCCCTGCACGCGGGCATAACTGAACTGAAGATAGGTCGCCGTGTTTCCCTTGAGGGCCAACATTTTCTCGTAGCTGAATTCGTAGTCGGAAGTTCGGTTCTGAGAAAGGTCCACGTACTTCAGCCCGCCAATGCCAATCACGCGGGCAATCTCTTTGTGCTCTTCGTCGGTGAGATCAGGGTTCTGATCGATGGCGATCTGCAGCGCCTTGGCTTCCGCGTTGTCCAGCAAACTGACCAGTCCGACCGCATCGCCTTCGCGAGTTTTGTAGGGTTTTCCATTTTCGCCCAGCACGGTGCCAAAGCTGACGTGGGTGTATTCGGTTTCGTTGTACCCCCACAATTTTGCCGCGGCAAAGAGCTTTTCAAAATGCTGATGCTGGCGATGATCGACCACGTACAAACAGGCATCGGCCCCGAATTTTTCGTCGCGGTATTTGATGGTCGCCAGATCTGTCGTTGAGTACAGAAAGGCGCCGTCTTGTTTGCGGATGATCATGGGCGTATCGAAATCGTCCATGAAAATGCATAACGCTCCGTCGCTGGTTCTGGCAAACCCACGGGCTTCGAATTCATCAACGACGGCCTGCAGCTGGTCATGATAAAAGCTTTCGCCCAGTTCATGATCGAATTCGACGTTTAGGCGACGATAGATTTTTCGCATGTCCTCCCAGCAGTGGGGCAGGAACTCATTCCACAATGCGAGATTCTGTTCGTCGCCTTGGTGCAGGGCCGCCGTTTCCAACAGGACGGCTTTGCCGATTTCAGCGTGGGCATCGGCTTCGGCTTGCAGCCCGCCGCTTTCGATGGCTTGAATTTTGTTTTCGGAACCCTCGAGCGTTTCCTTACGAGCTTTGAGGCGTTTATCAGTCGCGCTGATTTCCTTTTTGACCTTCTTCAGCTCTTTTTTATCTTCGGTCTGCGACTGCTGCGTTTTTAACTCAGCAATTTTAGTTTCGAGCGTGCCGATTTCGGATCGCATACCCTCAACACTGCCTTTGGCAACATGATAGTCCACGACTTGGCGAACTTTACGATAGAGGCGGCTGAGTTCTTTGATCGGTTCCTGTTGGTAGGCATCGCGATCAAGGAAGTGCTTGTAGCCGTAGATGATCATCCCAAACTGGGTTCCCCAGTCACCGATATGATTGTCGGTGATGACGTTGTGTCCGACGAAGGCCAGAACTTTGGCGATGGCGGCACCGATCACGGTACTGCGGATGTGTCCCACGTGCATCGGTTTAGCCACGTTGGGAGAAGAGAAGTCGACGATGCAGGTTTTCGGTTTGGCAACCGGAGTGACTCCCAGCCTGTCACCTTGCAGCGATTTCAACAGTCGGCTTTTGAGCCAATCGTTATCAAGTGTCAAGTTGATGAATCCGGGGCCTGCGATTTCGACTTGCGTGCAGAGTCCTTCCAGCGAAATGGCTTCGGCGATTTCGGTGGCCAGATCGCGGGGGTTTTTGCCGGCTTTTTTGGCCAGCGGCATCGCCACATTGGCTTGATAGTCGCCAAATTTTGAGTCATTGGCGGGTCGAATCATGCTCAGCAGCGAACTGGCGGATTCCGAATGGGACTCCAGAACCGGCAGGAAGCAGGATCGTATTTCGGCAAGGGCGTTCATGGGCCAAGTTCCAGAATTGGGGATTGTTTAACGGTTGGGGGGGCTTGTTGGATATCAAACGTAGTCAAAACAAGAAATCCCCGGATCAAATGGGGATTTTATGCCGCTGGCAGATATAAAAGTAGCTGTCCAAAGTGTCGGCGAGGAGTCCTCGTTCACGCTTGGGAGCATTTTTCTTTTACTGCTCCGGTGCGATAATAAAATTTCACAGATAAGCAACGTTCTGACAATCGGTCGAAACGAGCCCTTTTCTACAAGATTATGAATAGGCCAATTTTGTTCTCTTCTTTTCAAAAAATTTGTTGGATTGCGATCCTGCTGTTTTTCCCCGGCAACACGGTTTGGGGCCATGGCAGCCTGAAGTTGGGGAATTTTCACCCAAATTCCCTAGTTGAGGCTGAGGTCTACGTGACCCAGAAAAAACTGACCATGCGGCTGAAGTGCTTTGCCGAAGACTTGCAATTGTTGCAGGGGGTCGAACCGTACACGGAGTTAGGCGGCAAGTACGACAACGAGGAGTTGAAAGACGGCACCAACGATCATGCCAAATACTTGCTGGAAAAGATCAAAATTCTGGATGCCGACGGCAACCGCATCGAAGGCAAGGTCACGGAGATCACTCATTTCGAAGTTCCAGAGGAAGGGATTTCGGATGGGCAATTGATGAACTACTCCATTGGCTACGTGATGGAGTACACCTACGAAGAAGCTCCAGAATTTATCACGTTCAATCAGCAGATGGTCGCTGAAGGTGCGCTCGTGCCTTCGGAGCTAAAGATCTTGATGAAGCAGGAAGGCAGTGACGTCCCCTACGTCAAAGTCATGAAACCGGACATGCCGGAGACGTTCCAGTTTGATTGGGATGCTCCGCCGTTGAAATCCGATGCATCCGAGGAAGACTGGAACTCTTGGTTTGACCAACAGCGAGACAAAAATTTAGGCATCGAAAGCTACGGAAGCGTTTACAGTTTTTTGTACATTACGCCGCGGGACGTGCGCCACGAGATTCTGATTCCATTGGCCAGTTTGGCCAGCATGATTGAGATTGAATCTCCCACGGATGGTTTTTTGGATATCCCCTATCAGGATTCGCTCAAACCTAAAATCAAGGCTTTGTTTTCGGCTTCGAATCCGATCAAGATCGATGGCTATGTGGCTGAGCCAAAATTTGACAGGATCGATTTCTACGGCTTGGACATTCGGGACTTCGCCATGCAGGCTGATCGCAGAAGCGTTTCGATGGCCAGCGGTCGGGTGGGAGTCATCATGAGCTATTCGACGGGCACGCCGCACAATGTGAGCCTGCAATGGGATCTGTTCAATGAAGTCGTTCGCAGTGTGGACATGGTGGCGTTTGAGTTCGATGAAATTCGAAAAGTACCGTTCACCAAATTTGTCGATAACAACAACTATCAATGGACGGCTCCCAAACGCGAAGACATCAAAGACATTCGATCGGTGCCGGCAAGTTTCAATTCTCCAGCGTTGGCGAATTTTCCATGGGTGTCGGGATTGCTGGTTGCTTTCGCGGGCGTCTGTAGTGTCCTTGGATGGCTGACCGGAAAAAAGCCGATTGCGTTTTTAATTGCGGGTGTGGCAACGACGATCGCTTTGGTGTTGACGCCATGGTACAGGGCAGATGTTTACATGCCCGGCACGAAAGCGGTTGATTTGCAACAAGCGGATGAAATTTTTGCGACCGTGCACGAAAACTTGTTTCGTTCTTTTGATTTCGTCGAAGAACGTGATATTTATGACGCTCTGAAAAAGTCCGTTGATGGCAAGTTGTTGCGCGAACTCTACCTCGATTTGAACAACAGCCTGAAGATCAAGGAACAAGGTGGAGCTGTCGCGGTCATCGAAGACGTGGAACTGACGCATGGCGAGTTGGTGGGCGACGGAAAAGAATTCCCTGCCCAGAAGCCAGGGTTTTCCTACCGCTGTCAATGGGATCTGGTGGGCACGATTGAGCACTGGGGCCACGTTCACCAACGAACCAACAAATACGACGTGGTGTTTGACGTTCAAGCGGTTGACCAGCGGTGGAAAATTACCGGAATGAGACCCCAGCGTCCTCCCGTGGGGACGGTCAAGCAAATGGTCCGAAAACTGAAATAGAAAGCGATTCAGCGGGCAGCAGGATCGCTGTCAAACCTTTCCGATTAACTGATCGCTACCAGTTTTGTCCAATAGTTCAAATGTGCGCTTTGTGCATCGCCGATCAGAACAAAGATATTGTCTGATGTTGGGGCGTTCCATGGCTGGCCATTTCTATTCGGGTTTCTTGCTATCAGTAATGATGCTGGTAAGTTTCGTCTGTGCCGATGCCAACGCTCAGGTTGTTCCATGGGGCCGAAACACTTCCCCGTCGACGAATGCCGCAAGTTCGTCAGTCTCGCGGGTCAGTTCAGCCAGACGTGTGCCTGTTCCCCATTCCGGGTTTCAAGACCTTGTTGGCGCTGGAGAGGATGATCAAGACGCGGTGAAAGACGCCGAGGCGTTCGATGAGTCTGAGGAGCCCGACACGGATAAGCCCGAGGCGGAGGACGATTCCCTCGACGGTGAGGACGACTACCTCGACGAGGAAGACGAATCGAATCCTCCGGAAAGACCTCCAACGACTTGGAGTCTCAAGCCCATGTCAGCCTTGGCTGCGGGCCTGAGAACTCATGGGCTGCGAGAACCGGCTGACCAATCCTTGCAGCTGACCGGTCGCCCCGTACCGGTTCGGGCTGCATCAGAGAAAGTGTTTGCATGGGCGGCGCCCGGCATTCGATACCAGCCTCTGTTTTTCGAAGATGTTGCTTTGGAGCGCTATGGTCAAACCAAGGGCTACGTTCGCCAGCCGGTCGCATCCGCGATTCACTTTATGAAATCAGGAATTTTTCTGCCCTACAATTCTCTGCTGGATCCGATCGATTCGTGCGAATATCCATTAGGATATTGCCGTCCCGGCGATTCCGTCCCCTGCGTCAGGCAACGTGTCGTCCTCCGACCTGACGCAACGCATTACGCCGAGCAGCCGTAGCCCAATGGCTTGAGAGCTTGCAGAGAGATTTATTCCGCAGGGGCTGTGAAAAATTGTAGCTGGGCTGGCAACAGTTCAGAAATCTATGGTTAAGGTGGAACGTGTTCCAGTGAATTCTGAAGTCTTGCGACATCAGCCACGTTGAGAATCGCCCGGCTCGATAAAAATTCACGGCTGCTCGCGCGACTCTATCTATGGCTCTATGGCGCAAAATGAGCGGCAAGGCGCAAAATCAAGCAGACTCCAATCAATCGCCCGATCCATCCGCGATGATGACTTTGACTCGGCGGATGCTTCGCCGGTTGGCTTCGAGGATCTCGAATTGGACGCCTTCGACTTCGACCACGTGGTCGGGCCGTGGGATCTCATTGAGTTTGCTCATGATCAAACCGCCCACGGTCGCAAATTCTTCTTCTTCGGGTAGCGTCAAACCCATTCGCTCGTTGAGTAAATCGATGGGCACGTCACCGCGAACGTCGGCTTCGAATTTGCTGATCTTGCGAATCAGCTGGGCGGGCAGGCTATCGGTTTCGTCTTCGATTTCGCCCACGATCTCCTCGAGCACATCTTCGATCGTGACGACGCCAGCGAGGCCACCGTATTCGTCTTGGACCACCGCCATGTGCATTCGGCCGGCGAGGAACTTCTTCAGCATCTCGTCCAAATGCGTGCTTTCGGGCGCCACAATGGGTTGTCGCAACAACTTCTTCAGCGGACGACGCTTGCTATCGCTCCGCATCGATTCCCGCAGCAAGTCCTTGGCATAGAGAATACCTTGGATGTTATCGATTTTCTGATCGAAGACCGGAATCCGTGTCCTGCCCGATTCGACTGCGAATTTGAACATGTCTTCCCATGAAGTTGAAATGTCCAGCATGTCGATGCTGCTGCGCGGGGTCATGACTTTGGTCACGTCGCTATCGTCCAGATCCATAACGCCTTCGATCATGTCGGCTCGATCGGCTTCTAGCAAACCGTCGTTTTCGGCTTCGCTGACGATGGTGAGAATTTCTTCCTCGTAGGCTTCTTCTTCGTCTTCCTCTTCTTCCTTCTGGCCGCTGGCCCGTTGAAAAATGGCGACGACGAAATTACTTCCGACAAATAGCGGCCAGAAAATGGCAGACACCAGCCACCACCAGCGCCACGAATAATACAAAAAACTCTCCGCGCCGATGCGAGCGACGGCTTGTGGAATCCAAGTCGCACAGGCGACCAGTACCATCGAAATCAACACAAGATTGCCCGCCAACACAGATCCCGCCAGGGAATTAAGCGGGCGATCGCTCGCGATCCATGCCAACCCGCAGCACGCGGTCAGCGAAATCGAAACGACTTGGAGGATGCTGACGCCGAACTCAAGCTGATCGCGGAGATCAAAGATTTTGCCAAACAGTTCCGGTTGACGTTTCTGTTGACAGAGATCCTCCAGTTCGTGCCACGCTGTTTCGTGCAGACTGCGAACAGCAACCGACGCCAGTGTGGTTACGATGAGCCCAGCCAACATTGCGATCCCGAACCCCACAGCTACACCTCATCCCGAGGACGCGCCACCGATGGGTAGCCAAACTGATTCAAGTACTTTGCCTCTTCAGATCGCATCTCGGCAATGTCATCGGCTTCGTGGTCGTCCAGTCCACACAGATGCAGTGTGCCATGGATGACGTACAGCATCAGTTCAGATTCGAATGAACTGCCGACTTCTTGCGCCACGCGCTGTGCTGTGTCGGTGCTGACGATCAGTTGCCCGACCAGCTTGCGGATGCCAGATTCTTCTTGCTCGTCCAGTACAAAACTGATCACATCGGTTTCCCAATCGTGATCGAGATATTTTCGGTTCAACTCGCGGATGGCGATGTCGTCCACCAACGCGATGCTTAGTTCGGAGGAGGAGACGCCATAGTCCGACAGAATTTCTCCAGGAGCCTGAAGAATCATTTGCTCTGGAATCTCAAGGGACTGTTCGTTGGCGATTTCGATCTGGTGGGGCAATGGACTCACTGCAAAGGATGCAAAAAAAAGGGGTCGCTGAAATTGGAACAAGTAGCTGGGTTACGTGCCAGCGGAGGCGGCATATCGGATCAGCAAAAACCGGAAATTGTGGGCTTTGAATTGAGCCTCTGTGGGTTGGCGTGTGAATTTGGCTAGGAATTCGGCATTCGTTGAAAAAAACGGGGTTTCAGAGGGTTCGCACTGGTTGACTTTGCCTGAGATTCCGTCACCTTTTCAGATTGGACTAGCACCGCCCCAGACCCGGGCGCGGATTACTTAATCGCCGCCGTTGGCTCATTGAATGTCAAAAGCGGTTTTACCACGATTTGGGAGATACCCGTGTCAAAAAATTCAGTTTTTCTATCTGTCGTCGCAGTTGTTGCGATGTGTTTCGTTGTTAGCGAAACAGCAAGCGCTCAACTTTTGAGAGGCCGTTTGCTGGGTCGTCGTGCACAAGCCAGAAACTGTTGTCCGCCTGCAACACCTGCAGCGACAACTTGTTGTGCTAAGCCTGCTGCACCAGCTCCTTGTTGTGCCGCTGTGACTCCAGCTCCTTGTTGTGCCGCTGCGACTCCAGCTCCAGCGCCTGTCGTTGCTGCTCCATCATGTGGATGCGGCGTTGCTTCGGTTTCGGCTCC
>CAZDZX010000004.1:0-7789 GCA_964510005.1 uncultured Pirellulaceae bacterium | reverse complement strand
TCGGCTCCGATTGGACTGTCTGCTGTTTCTCCTTGCTGTGGCCAAAACATCGTTGGCTCACCTGTGTTCGCTTCGGGCGAAACGGTTGTCGGTTCACCCATCCTCGAAGGCACCATTGTTTCTGAAGGTGTCGTTTCTGAAGGAACTGTTGTTGGCGAGACTGTTGTCCAAGGTTCACCTTCGGATTTGGCTCCCGTCGCAGAGTCCACAACGACTTCTGCTGGCTCTGTAGAGACGATTGAGCCTCCAGTTGAAGCTCCAGAAGCTGATGCTGTTGAAGAAAAGTAGTTTTCGGTTTTTGAATTGAAAACGAAAAAAAGGCCAGTCACTCGACTGGCCTTTTTATTTGTCTGTTATGTCTGGCAAGCCACTTATGCCCACCAGCCGCCATTGACGTGGATGGTCTGACCGGTGACATACGAGGCAAGGTCGCTGCAAAGAAACAGCACGACGTTGGCAATCTCATCGGGTTCGGCAAACCGAGCCAGTGGGATCTGTCCGATCATGGCGTTGCGGTTTTCTTCGGGGATCCCCTGCCCCATTTCTGTATTGACCACGCCGGGGGCCACCGCGTTGACTCTAATTTTACTGCGAGCCAGTTCTTTGCTGAGGACCTTGGTCAGGGTCATCACACCGGCTTTGGCGGAAGCGTAGTTGGCTTGGCCAAAGAAACCTGTGACTGCAGACAGCGACGAAATGTTAACGATGCAGCCGTTTTCCCGCAGATGCGGAACGACTGCTTTGCCCGCGTAAAAGACTCCTGAGAGGTTCGTGTCGATCACGGACTGCCATTGCTCAACGGTCATCTTTTTGAAACTTCGATCGCGAATGATCCCCGCGTTGTTGATCAAGAAATCGACGCCACCGAATTTCGATACGACTTGGGCGGCGGCGGATTCGAGTTGCTCAAGGCTGCGGACATCGGCGCCGACTGCCATGGCTCGCTCACCGAGGGACTCACAGGCTGCGGTTGCGAGGGCTTCGTTGGCGCCGTCTTCGTCCGGGAAGTAGTTCAGCGCTACATTCGCATTGGCCGCGTGTAGAGCTGTGGCGATCGCCAAGCCGATTCCTTGGCTTCCTCCGGTGACAAACGCTGTTCGTCCCGATAGATCGATTGATGTCATGTTCGTTTCAGGTTTGCAGACAGGAACTGGAAAAGACCTGTTGTACTGCAAGGCCGAGATTCAGCCAATGAATCTAAATCAAACCTTTGATAATTTTACCGCTGTTGGCGATCTTCATCGGACGCCCTGCTCCACTCAGAAACGAGGTGGAAAGATTGATGTCCAGCGCCTTGCAGACAGTGGCCATCAAGTCCTGGGAGGTCCACGATTCGCCTTCGACCCGGGTGCCGTCTTCGTTGGTTTTGCCGATCGTGATTCCAGGATTAATGCCGGCTCCACCGACGCCCACAGTCCAACTACGAGCCCAGTGGTCTCGTCCAGTGTTTCCATTGATTCGTGGCGTTCGTCCAAACTCACCCATCCAGATCACAGCCGTGGACTCCAGCATGCCGCGGGCGGCAAGGTCCTCGAACAGAGCACTCATGCCCTGATCCAGCATCGGCAGTTTCTGGTTTTGCAGCGTGTCGAAAATGTTTTGGTGATTGTCCCAGCCGCCCAAATTGACTTCGACAAAGGGGACTCCGGCTTCGACCAAACGGCGTGCCATCAAGCAGCCACGTCCAAAGTTATTCTCTCCGTAACGCTCTTGGATGGGTTTGGGTTCTTCTCGCACCCGAAAGGCACTCATTTGATCGCTGTTCATCAGAGACAGCGTTTTTTGGATGACTTTGGCGTGTTCCAATGCTGCGGGGCCACGTTTCTGTTTGATGAATTTCTCTTCCATCAATTTCAACGCCTCGATACGAGAGTTCACGCGATTGACGGGCACTCCCATGTCGAGGTTTTGGACCCGACCATTGGAGTCCACTGAAAACGGAGCGTAGGCCATTCCCAAAAAGCCTGGTCCTTGGCTGCCACCGCCGACAGAAACAAAGGCCGGAATGTCTAAGTTGGGGCGCTTGGATCCGAGTTGATGAGCCACGACTGAACCGTAGCTGGGATGAGTCACGCTGGGGTTGGGCGAATAGCCCGTGTGCATGTAGTAGCGACCCCGCATGTGGTCGGCTTCGCGGGTGCTCATCGAGCGAACCAGCGACATCTTGTCCATCTGCTGAGCCATCAGTGGCATGTGCTCACAGATCTGCATGTCGCCTTTGGTGGCGATTTGCTGAAACGGTCCACCGTTGGTCGAACCAGGCTTCAGGTCCCAGATATCGATCGATGAAGGGCCGCCTCCCATCCATAGCAGAATCGCGGCTTTCTGTTTTTTGACCATCGTCGTCGCGTGGGCCTCAACCGTCCGCGTCATCGCAAAGGCGCTGGCAGCCATCGCTGACGCGCCTGCCATGTGGCTCATAAAGTGACGCCGACTCATTCCATGAGGTGTTTTAAAATTCATCATCGTGCTCTTTGTTTGTGGTCGGAAAAATTGTTTCGTTGTGTGTCTTTCAGTCTAGCAAGTTGAAATCGTTGGGAGTCCGCCGATTCGCAAGGGACGCTAGTGATTAAAAATAAACTCGTTGGTATTCAGGATGACCCACCAGACATCTTTCAGGCCTTCGATCGGTTTGTCGGCGGTGCGAATCAGGCGAACCGACAGCTGCATTTCCTGGCTGGTCGGCTTTCGCGATAGCCCAGCCCAGAAGAGGCTTTCGATTTTATCTTTCGGGGATCCCGGGCCGTTGGCAAGTTTCTGGATGACGCCTCCGCCATCGGCTCGCGTCGCTTCGCGGACCATTTCCCCGTTGAACATCATCAGAATTTGAGGAATCGTTCCGTTGAAATCGGTCGACTCTCCGCCTTCGTCAGTAGAAAACGCTTGGTTAAACTGCTGCAACCAGCGGCTTTTTCGCTGTTCGTTGGCTTCGTAGCTGCCCGACGCCAGTGAAGACTCCGCCGCCGTCAGGAGCGACTCATAGAGTTGTTCCGGTTGCATCTGGCGAATGTAAAAGTGAGTAAAGCGAGGCGCGACACCAAGGGTCGGATCGTCTGCTTTGTTGCTTTTGGTCTCGCGGCTGGAGAGCGCGTAAGGACGGCTGAGCACGATCCACTTCATGAGCTTTCTCAGATCGTATTCCGCCGAGGTTTTGAACTCGTTGGCGATGTAGTCGAGAAGTTCTGGATTGGAAGGCACGTTGTGCGGGCCAAGGTCATCGACCGGTGACGTGAATCCATATCCAAGGAAATGACTCCACATTCGATTGGCGATCGTCCGCGCCAGATAGGGAGAGGTCTCTAAAAGTTTGGCCAGTTCTTGGCGTCGATTGGAGACTTTGACCAAGCCGCTTTTCGAGATCTCGGTTCCGTCTACGAAAACCGGCCAAGCCGCTTCGACGATGCCGTTACGGCTTTCAAAATAGAGCTCGGCGTTGTCGTAGTCGCGTCGGCGACGACTGGCGAAGTCCTGATCGGCAAGCTCTGCGTTGGCTCCCGATTTCGCTCGGACGTCGCGACCAAACGCTTCGGCCTGGCGAAAAAACGCATTCATTTCCCAGAACGTTTTTTGTTCCCATTCGTTAAACGGATGCTTGTGACACTGAGCGCACTGGACTTGCAAACCCATAAAGATTCGCGTCGTATCCGATGTCGCCAGCGTTGCGTCTTCTTCGTTGACTTTGTCGATCAGAAAATTCGTGGCCCCGTTGAATTTCGGATCCTCTGGAGCCGTGTTCCCGGTCGCGGTGATCAGCTCGCGGACGAACCGATCGTAGGGCTTGCTGCGGGCAAACGAATCGCGAAGGTATTTTTGCATGCCGCGACGATTGATCATCGAATCGTCGTCGGTTCCGCCCGTGCGACCGATCAGAATATTCGTCCAGATCGTAGTCCAGTTCCTCGCGAACTCTTCGGTGTAGTCATCCGATTCGATCAGTTTGTCGACCAGTTTCTCGCGCCGGTTTTCGTCGCGGTCGCTGACAAAGGCCTGAACTTCTTTGACCGTCGGGACGCGACCGATCAAGTCCAGATGTAGGCGTCGGCACCACTCGCCGTCGGTTGCATCCTTGGACGGCTCTAAGCCATATTCTTTCCAGTCACGCTCAATCAGTTCGTTGATCCGTGAGATCTGACCCTCTTTGTCGGGCGTCTCTGCGTCGAGGCGGAATGAAGCCGTTTGGATCTCTTGGCCCGATAGTCCGCTAACGAAAAGCAAGCCAGTGAGGCAGAGTAGGCAGGTGCTCCGAAAAGCGACACGAGCTAGAAACATTGCGGGACCTCGATTTAGGAAAGTGTCAATTCGCCTTCGTTGATCAAATCGACATTAGAACTCTATTATGCGACAGAACCAATTTTTGTGCCAATTATGAGACTTCAAAAAAAACTTTGGGCGACCTGAGATACCAAGCCAAAAACCAGCCTCAAAAATCGCTTTGTTCAATTTTGCATGATCAATTTTAAAACAGTGTTCAATTTTGATACATCTCAAAAATAAAGGCCAGAAGTTGAATTCAACTTCTGGCCTTCGATATAAAACGCTTAAAACTATGATTGCGACTTGGACTGCTGAGCAAAAGCCCGGCAGTCCAAGTACTGCCTCGTCTCTATTCCGCCCCTGATTGTTTTACCAACCTTGGGCGAACCACTTCCGAAATAACAGTATGGCAAACAGTGTGCCAATCCGAGGATTATTTTTAATCAGCCCCATGTCGCCCTCGGATAGATTTTGCATAAGTGTCTTTTATATGACCGTTTGGGTTGGTCTCTCGCTCTCGATGTTGGGATGCAATCGCCCGAAGCAGCCTTCCCCAGTCCATGTGCTGACTGCCACCAGTCTAGCGCCCGAGGTCCGAGCCTTGGCCGCTGAGTTTCAATCCCGGTCGGGAATCGAAGTCGTTGTCGTTTCAGGGTCCTCCAATTCACTGGTAACGCAAATGGTATCTGGGGCTCCGGCCGATATCTTCATCTCGGCCCATCCTCAGTGGATCAAGGAGTTGGCTAAGCAGGGGCCAGCTCTGACGTCGGATCGGATTGCCAGCAACCGTTTGCTGTTGGCTGCGGAGGTCGGCAATCCTAGCCAGATCAAAGGTCCAGAGGATCTTTTGGGAGACAAAGTTCAACGAGTGGGAATTGGCGGCCCGGGAGTACCGGTGGGTGACTACGCCAGGGAGTATCTTAAATCGATCGATTTGAAGGATGATCTGAGATACGGCGGGAAGCTGATTTACGCGCCCGATGCGGCCACGTTATCTGCGTGGTTGGCGCGGGGCGAAATCGATGCGGCGTTTATTTTCGCATCGGACCGCAAACTTAACCCCTGCGAAGTCATCACTGTGGCTCCGTCGTCAAGCCACGCTCCAATCGTCTATCGCTTGGTGATGCTGGAGCGTGAGGGTTCTTTGGCGGCCGCTAAGAGCTTCCGAGACTTCATCTGTAGCGACCACGCCCAAGCCCAATTCGAGAGAGCCGGCTACGTGGAGGATTTTCCGGTAGCCGATCGCCCCAGCGGCGACTAAGGTTTGGCGATGACAGGTGATCAATGGCAAGCAATATTTCTAAGCGTTCAGGTGGCGACGGCGAGTACGCTGCTGAGCCTGCCGCTGGCGATTGCGGTTTCGTGGCTGTTTTTCCGTTGTCGATTCCGCGGCAAAGCCATCTTGGAAACCGCTGTTAATCTGCCTTTGATTTTGCCTCCAGTGGTGACGGGATATTTTCTACTGGTGCTGTTTGGTCGGCGGGGTTGGGTTGGGAGTGCCCTCTTCAATCTGTTTGGCGTTGAATTCGTGTTTAACTTCGGCGGAGCGGTCTTGGCCGCGGCCATCGTTTCGTTTCCCCTGATGGTGCGGGCGATTCGTTTGGCCTTCGATTCTGTGGACGCAGAACTGATCGAAGCTTCCCGCACGCTTGGCTTGGGATCATGGAGGACATTTTTCAGAGTGATCCTGCCTCTGTCTCGCAATGGTGTGATCGCAGGCTCTCTGCTGACCTTCGCCCGCAGCATGGGAGAGTTCGGGGCGACGATCATGGTTGCCGGAAACATCGCGGGCCGGACCCAAACCATCCCGCTCTACATTTTCGAGCAGCTCAGCAGTCCCGACGGAATCGACAATGCCTTGCCGGTGGTGTTGGTTTCGGTGCTGGTGGCTGCAGTGGGTCTTTGGTTAAGCGGTTTCTTGGAATCCTCGCAGCGGGGGAGCTCATGAATCGACCGACATCGCCACAAATTGATTTGAGTATAGAGTTTGGTTTTGCTGACGATTTTCAGCTGCAAGCCGCGCTTTGCGTCACCGGCGTGACCGGAATTCAAGGCCCTTCGGGATGCGGAAAATCTACCCTGTTCAAACTGATTGCCGGGTTGCTTCGTCCTGAAACTGGTTTCATTAAAACCGACCGAACGCTGTTTGATGTTCAAGCAAAAATTGACCTTCCTGCGCAGCATCGAAACATTGGGTTCGCGTTTCAAAGCCACCGCCTGTTTCCTCATCTGACCGTAGCACAAAACGTGCGTTTCGGTCACAGGCGGCGTCAAGGATCTGGGGCCTTCGTTGAAGACGAAGTGCTGCAGCGGCTGGAGCTGAGTTCATTGATGCAGCGGCGCCCAAGCGAGCTCAGTGGAGGTCAGAAGCAGCGAGTCGCGTTGGCTCGCGTGTTGCTTTCAGGGCCGGGGGTGTTGTTGCTGGATGAGCCGCTTAGTGGTGTCGAGCAATCGCTGGCCAAGTCGATTCTGGAGTTCGTTTGCGGAAATGCGCGCGCCGCGAGTCTTCCGGTGCTGCTGGTGAGCCACGATCCAGCCTTGCTGGCCGAAGTTGTCAGCAATGTGCTGGAAATGAAAAACGGAATCCTGGCCGCCCAGTGAAGTTTGTAGTACCCGCCTTTAGGCGGAATGCGGGGTGATTCGTCCGCAAGTTCGATTTTGTCGTTCATTGGGACCGACGCCGGCGCCAAATGAGCGGCAAGGCTAGCCGCCGGTTCGCGGATGGAAGCGCTTCGCCTGTCAAAACCGTGGCTAGCGCCAAAACGGCTAACCAGAACAACGTCACGTTCTTCTGATGAAGATGGGCTTGGCATTGAACGCTGGTCCCTTCGGCGACAACCGACGGCTAGCGCCTTGTCGCTCATTTGGGATCGCAGCTCCCATATGCCAATCAAACCTTTCTGGCATGCATAAGGCTATCCGCCCCAAAGATTTCAGCCCCGACGTGGCGACAGCATGTCGCCACTTCCTCGCTGCAAACTAAAAATGCTACTCGTCTATTGCTGCCAGAAACTTTCGAGTCACGATACACAGCGTGCGATAGAACTGGGTTTCAGATTTCGCTTCCACGCGCTCCAGTATCGGTTCGATCCAAGCGATATGCCGTTGATAAAACGCAGCCGTGGCATCGGCAGCTGAAGCATCACCTTCAAGGTTCATCAGCGTGGCTAAAAACAAAAGCTGCCGACCAAAATGATCGGGCATCACATCCTCAAGCGTCGGATCGAGATCCCCCAGCAGGCCGTAGAACTTTTGAGAACTGGCAAAGGCTTCGCCGTGAAAGCGTCCCTCTTCGGTGATGGATTGAATCGGAGAAATCGCTTCGGCCGGCCCAATCAACAGTCGACAATATTCGACTTCCAAAAGCTCTTTCGCATCCGAACGGGAAAGCTCGGAGAGGTCGGCCCCGAGGCCTGCGAGTTGGCTGGCAACGTCTTCGTGTTGCAGTTGATCGATCTGAGGTTGAGAAAGCTCTCGGACCCAGAGGTTGCCCAGCAGTTCGCCGACGGCGGCCATCGATTGAGAGGTGTTAGGT
>CAZDZX010000003.1:31277-44314 GCA_964510005.1 uncultured Pirellulaceae bacterium | reverse complement strand
TTTGGCAATGCCGGGTTGCGCAGCTTCTTAATCTTTCCGTTTGTCATTCTCTTTGTTGGCTGGAGATGGTTTAATGGGCCATCCAGCTTGCTCCTGAGCATGATGTGGCACTGCCGGCGGAGTTGGCGGTATTAAAAAACGAGATAAGAGAACGGACTGATGAATAGCAAACTAGCCACCCAACCCAAAGCGAAGCCCCACAGTCACGACCGCGATGATTTCGCAGAATTTCGGGACAAAGAATTTTCCAGCCTGATCACAAAATTGCGCAAGCCCGACAATGTCACCAACTGGCGATATCTGGCCGTGGAATACCTCTACCTTTCGGCAGTGATTGGCCTTGGCTTTCTCCTCAGCGTGCTGTGGACACAATCGGTGATCTCAACTTGGTTGTTTGTGCCGCTGGCCATTTGCGTTTCGGTTCTCATTGGTATCGGGCAACATCGCCTAGTCATGCTGGGTCACGAAGCCAGCCATTTTTCACTGTTTCGAAATAAGAAGCTGAACGAACTGGTCAGCGACTGGTTTTGCTTTTATCCCATCTGGGCCACCACCTACAACTACCGAATCCAACACTTGGCCCATCACCAACACACCAATGATCCAGAGCTGGATCCCGATTTTTCATACATGTCTGTGTGTGGGCACTTGTACACGCCGCCGATGGAGCGAAAAGACTTTCTGTGGCGCTGCATCATTGGCCCCGCGCTGGCGATTCCCAACCAGCTTCGCTTCCTCTTCATCCGGCTCAAGCTCGCGCTGTTGACGGGCATGCTGGCTAAATTCCGCAGACCCGGCAGTTGGGTTTGTCGCGCCATCTTCGCCTTTTTCCTCGTAACTTACATGTCGGGTTTGGGCTACGTCTATTTTGGAAACCATCTGAATTTGCTGTGGCCCATGACGGCGATCTCATTGGCGCTTGCCTCAACGGTCGCGTTGTTTGCCAAACGCGAATCACTGATCGAAGGAACGTTCAAAGCCTACGTGAATCCTAAACTCGCATTGATCGGCCGAATGGCCTACATCGCGATGCTGTTTTCAATCCTTGTCCAACTGCGATTTTCGACGGGACTACCCTTTGTGATGGCCTACTACCTGCTGTGGGTCTTTCCTTTGGCGACCACGTTCTCATTTTTAATGATCCTGCGAGAGGACATTCAGCACAGTCACACCGAATCGGGTCGATTCCAAAACACGCGTGACGCCGAAGTGCCTCGACTGATGAAGTGGGCGGTGTTCCCTTACGGAATGGATTTGCATTTGGCACATCACTTGTTTTCGATGGTGCCCCATTATCGACTGCCCGAACTGGATAAACTTTTGCAGTCCAAAACGCCCTATCGTGAACAACGAGAAATCTTTGGCGAAGAATTGTTCCCCGCAAACTAAACGCGGCACTTTAACCGTGGCTTAAACGCTCCGCGGCCAAGCAATGATTCTTCCTTTCTCGGACCATCATGCAGCGTCCGAGCTATTTTTTTGCGCACCGTGATTTCGCCGGCCAATTTTCCTACAAAATTTACGTTCTCCCTCTTTTCACGGCTTGTAACACAGCGGTGCATCCTCGGAAAAGCGTGTAAGATAGACGCTACGCTGTCGTCTGAACTGTAGTTTCTGGAGATGCATGAATACCGAATCACGAAAATTAGCGAACTCTGATGACTGGAGAGTTTGGGGGCCCTACCTCAGTGAGCGACAATGGGGCACCGTTCGCGAAGACTACAGCTCTTATGGCGAAGCTTGGGAGTTCGTCGATCACGAAGCCTCCCGCAAACGAGCTTATCGCTGGGGCGAAGACGGAATCGGTGGCTACAGCGACACGCAGCAGCGGCTTTGTTTCTCCGTGGGGATGTGGAACGGCAAAGACCCCATCCTCAAAGAACGCCTGTTTGGCTTGACCGGCAACGAAGGCAATCACGGCGAAGACGTCAAAGAACATTACTACTACCTCGACGGCACGCCCAGCCATTCATATCTCAAGATGCTTTATAAGTATCCGCAGCGAGAGTTTCCATACGGCGACCTTGCCAGCGTCAATCGCTCGCGTGGCAAGCACGATGATGAATACGAATTGCTGGACACAGGAGCCTTCGACGAGGACCGCTACTTCGATGTCTTTATTGAATACGTCAAACCGTCAGCGTTTGACACCTTAATTCGAATCACCGCCGTGAATCGCGGGCCAGAAACTGCAGACCTTGATTTACTGGCGACGCTTTGGTTTCGCAACACGTGGAGCTGGGGGCGGGACAGCCAAAAACCATCTCTGAAGTTGCAAGACAACGGCCACGTCCGCGCCCAACACGATGAACTTGGCGAGTATCGTTTTGGCTCGCGAGACGAATCCCGTTTTCTGTTTACAGAAAACGAAACGAACCCCGCCATGTTTAATATGGAAGGCGATGGCTTTTTCAAAGACGCCTTTCACCAGTTCGTTATCCACGGGGACGCCAACGCCGTTAACCCAGATCAAACAGGCACCAAATGTGCCGCTCATGTGAAGGCCTCCATCGGTGCCGGCGAATCCAAGTCCTTCGATTTTCGCCTATACAAAGACGGCAGCGTGGAGGAAACCAAAGCCTTCGATGGCTTCGACGCTCTCTTCGAAAATGAAAAATCCGCAGCCGATCAGTACTACAACGGACTGCAAGAAAAAATCGCATCTAAAGAAGAACGACTCGTTCAACGCCAAGCCCTCGCTGGCCTAATCTGGACGAAACAGTTCTACAACATCAACATCCAACAGTGGCTTGATGGCGACCCCAGTCAGCCAAAACCACCGGAATCACGAAAGTCCGGACGCAATCACGAGTGGCCTCACCTCAACAACGCCGATGTGATCTCGATGCCCGACAAGTGGGAGTACCCATGGTATGCGGCTTGGGATCTGGCGTTTCATTGCCTGCCGTTTGCGCTGATCGATCCGGGCTTCGCCAAAGACCAATTGGTTTTGATGACCCGCGAATGGTACATGCACCCCAATGGCCAAATCCCGGCTTACGAGTGGGCCTTCGGTGATGTCAATCCGCCGGTTCACGCTTGGGCCACGTGGCGGGTCTACCAAATCGAAAAGGAGCGTACCGGCGTCGCCGATCGAGCCTTTCTAGAAACTGTCTTTCATAAAATGCTGTTGAACTTCACGTGGTGGGTCAATCGCAAAGACGAAGACAACCGCAACGTCTTCCAAGGCGGCTTCTTGGGGTTGGACAACATTGGGATCTTTGATCGCAGTGCGCCGCTGCCCGGTGGCGGTCACCTCGATCAAGCCGATGGCACCAGTTGGATGGCGATGTACTCGCTCAACATGCTGCGGATTGCGCTGGAGCTGGCCATCGAAAACCCGGTTTACGAAAGTATTGCGACCAAGTTCTTCGAGCACTTCCTGCACATCGCCCATGCGATGAACGATATCGGCGGCACTGGCGAAGGGCTGTGGGACGAGCAGGACCAGTTCTACTACGACGTTTTGTACATGCCCGGCGGCAGCAACATCCCTGTCAAAATCCGCTCACTGGTTGGGCTGTCGCCACTGTTTGCGGTAGAAACGCTCGAGCCCGAACTACTGGCCAAAGTCCCAAATTTCACGCGGCGGATGGAGTGGTTTTTAAACAACCGACCCGATCTGGCCAGCCTTGTTTCGCGTTGGCATGAACCGGGGATTGGTGAAACCCGCCTGCTTTCGTTGCTTCGCGGATCTCGCATGAAGGCCTTGCTGCGACGGATGCTTAACGAAACCGAATTCCTTTCCGACTACGGGATTCGAGCTCTGTCCAAGGAACACGAAGCCAATCCGTACTGGATCGAGTGCGGCGGCAGCATGACCGACTCCTGTGGCGCCCAATCGTCGGTCAAATACGAACCGGCTGAATCGACAACGGCCATGTTCGGTGGCAATTCGAATTGGCGAGGCCCAGTTTGGTTCCCCATGAACTATTTACTGATCGAATCATTGAAGAAGTTTCACAGTTACTACGGGGACGATTTCAAAATCGAATGTCCCGTCGGGTCAGGCAACTACACGACCATCTCCAATGCTGCCGATGAAATCAGCCGGCGGCTGACATCGATCTTCACCAACGACGAACACGGCCATCGGCCGGTTTACAACAAATACCCAAAAATGCAAAACGATCAACATTTCAAAGATCACATTTTGTTTTACGAGTACTTCCATGGCGACAACGGACGTGGCGTCGGCGCCAGTCACCAAACCGGTTGGACGGCGCTGGTAGCGTCCTTGATCGCGGAAGACAATCAATAAAATTCAACATCCCAATACCCATCAAATAACGAACAGGAGATTGAACAGCGTTTAAAAGTCAATGAGCGACAACGGCCGACCGCAGTTTCTGCGCGGACACACGTCAGCGCTTTGTCGCTCAAATCACCTTCCTTCCCAAAACCAACGAGATCATCATGAACGCAAGACCCGACCTTGAAAACGAATGGCTTGAGACCGACGGTTTCGGCGCGTTTGCCAGCGGAACGTCTGCGGGGGTTCGCACACGGCGATACCATAACGTCTTGATGATCGCTAGAAATCCGCCTTTGGATCGAGTCATCCTCGTTAACGGATTCGACGTGTGGGTTGAGACTCCTCACGGCACATTACCGATCTCGACCCAACACTATCACAATGACCTCTTCTGGCCCGAGGGTTTTAAACTTAGCCAGTCGTTCGAAAGCAAACTCTGGCCCACGTGGTTCTATCAGCTTGGCGATTCGCTTGAGATCAAGCAAGAACTCTTCATCCCCAACGGAATCCAAGGCACCGCGATTCGCTGGCAGATCAAGGGCGCCTCGCAAGGCGTCTCGCTTCACGTCAAACCCCTCCTGTCGGCACGGGACTACCACGGGATGCATCACGAAAACGATGACATGTGCTTGAAAACACGCCGCGGCGAAGGCGAAATGATCTGGCAAGTTTATTCCGACTCGCCCCGTATCTTCGCTCAAACCAACGGGAAATTCGACGACAAACCCGAGTGGTTTCGTTCCTTCTATTATGAAAAAGAAGACCAGCGGGGCCTCGACACCACGGAAGACCTCGCTTGCCCTGGCGAATTTCATTTTGACATGGAACAGGGCGACGCCATCCTGCTGCTTGGCGGCGGAGAGCGAGTTTCCGATCAAGCCGAAGCGACAGATCCTTCCGCCCAAAAGGTCTTCGAAACGTTACACGAATTTGAATTCGAACGTCGCACGCGGATTCCGCGGCTTCAACGCGCGGCACAGCAGTACATCGTCAAACGCAAAAGCGGAAAAACCATCATCGCCGGCTACCCGTGGTTTACGGACTGGGGTCGCGACACCTTTATCGCCATCCGCGGCCTGTGCTTGGACTTAGGGGACCACGAAACGGCTCGCAGCATCTTGGTCAGCTGGGCTGACACCGTTTCCCAAGGCATGATTCCGAACCGTTTTCCGGATCAAGGCGAAGTTCCAGAGTTCAACTCCGTCGACGCATCGCTGTGGTACATCGTAGCCGTGCATGACTACTGGCAACTGCTGGAACAGCTTGGCGTGCGCACCGACGCCGATGAAACCAGCAAACTTCAGTCCGCCATCGAAGCCATCTTGAGCGGTTACTCCAAGGGCACACGCCACGAAATCCGCATGGACGACGATGGCTTGATCGCCGCCGGGGAAGCGGGCGTACAGCTGACGTGGATGGATGCCAAGGTCGGCGATTGGGTCGTGACGCCGCGAATCGGCAAACCGGTCGAAATTCAATGCCTATGGATCAATGCGCTTTGGATCGCTTCTAAATTTTCTCCCCAGTGGCAACCGCATCTTAAGAAAGCCGAACAATCATTCCGAGAAAAGTTCTGGAACGAGGGACTGGGGTGCTTGTTCGACATCGTTGACGACAATCACGAATCTGGAAAAGTCAACGCGGCCGTCCGCTCCAACCAAATTCTTGCCGTTGGCGGGTTGCCGTATTGCATTGTTCAAGGCGAACAGGCCAACTCCATTTTACAGACCGTCGAAAGCCAGTTACTGACACCGCTGGGCCTGCGATCGCTGTCGCCGGAGCACCCGGATTACAAACCAAACTATGGCGGCGGGGTGCTGGAACGCGATGGCGCCTACCATCAAGGCACCGCATGGGCGTGGATGCTGGGTCCGTTTGTCGAAGCGTGGTTTAACGTCCACGGCAGCACCGAATCGACCCGCGCGGATGCCAAAACCCGCTTCCTCGATCCACTGGAAACCCATCTGGAAACCGCGGGGGCAGGGCACATCTCCGAGATTGCCGACGGGAGTGCACCCCATCACCCGCGTGGCTGCCCTTTTCAGGCGTGGTCGTTGTCAGCGTACATTCAAATTAAGAAAATGATCGAGGAAAGCTCTTGAATACAAACACCGTCATCATCCCTGAGGTCCAAAAAAGCGATCTCAATTTCCTCACCACGAAACAAATGATCGAAGTCGATCGTCTGATGACCGACGTGTTGGAAATTCAGTTGATTCAGATGATGGAAAACGCCGGCCGCAATTTAGCACGGCTGTGCGTGCAGCGCTTCTTAACCGATCCGGCGTCCAAGAAAGTCGTTGTACTGGCTGGTACCGGGGGCAATGGCGGTGGAGCCTTGGTCGCAGCTCGCCGACTGCATCAATGGGGTGCTGCTGTCCAGGTTCTAACCACCAAGCCGGACGAGGGCTTCTCCGGGATCCCCGCGCATCAATTGGGCATCTTGCGGCGGCTCAACCTCGATATCTCCCACGCCAAATTACCCACCGACGATTTCGCGCCCGATGCGATTCTGGACGGAGTGATCGGCTATAGCCTCAAAGGAGACCCCCGCGGCCGCGCGGCGGAACTGATCCAATGGACGGCCACAACGCAGGCCCCCGTGCTTTCCTTGGATGTCCCATCGGGTGTCGATTCCACCGAAGGCGTCGTGCGAACCCCTTCCGTGGTCGCGACCGCCACGATGACGTTGGCGGCGCCCAAAGTTGGACTGGCCGTCCCCGAAGCCCAACCCAATCTCGGAGAACTTTACGTCGCCGACATCGGTGTGCCCGACTGGGTTTATCAACAGATCGAAGGCCTGCGAGATATGGGGCAGGTTTTCGCAGCAGGCGACGTGTTAAAAGTTGTCTGATCACAGGCTGCCGCATCGACAAGGGTCTGGAGATGCCCTACAGTCATAAATATCAGTCAACTTTCGAATGAAATTTCACAATGACAACGGTCGAACACTCCGAGTCTCACGTCCTTCCGCCCGGCGACTCGCACAACCAAAAACTGCGTGACAACGTTCATCCGGAAAACTGGCCGACGAAGCCGTCGACGGAAACCTACGATATGGTATCGATCGGAGCCGGAACCGCGGGCCTTGTCTCGTCTGGCGGTGCTGCCATGCTGGGTGCTCGATCCGCGTTGATTGAACGGCATCTGATGGGTGGCGACTGTTTGGTCACCGGCTGTGTGCCCTCCAAGACATTAATTATGTCAGCCCACGTCGCTCACGCGGCGCGAAAAGCCAATGAGTTTGGCGTCAACGTCGACAATGTCAGTGTCGATTTCGGGGCCGTGATGGAACGGCTTAGACGAGTTCGCGCCGACATGGCTCATCACGATGGCGCTAAAAAGCTCGCGGACATGGGCGTCGATGTGCTTTTCGGAAACGCAAAATTCACAGGCCCCAACACCTTGGATCTGGATGGCACGGAAATTAAATTCCGCCGCGCCGTGATCGGTGCCGGCGGCCGGCCCTTTGTGCCGGATATCCCCGGCCTCAGAGACCATTGCCTAACCAGCGAGTCGTTTTTCAGTCTGACAGAACTGCCTCAAGACTTCATGGTCATCGGCGGCGGTCCGATCGGATGTGAGTTGGCTCACGCGATGCGTCGGTTGGGCTCCAACGTCACCATTCTCCAACGTGGCCAAAGGATCATGGACAAAGACGATCCCGAAGCCGGCGAGATTATTCTAGAGGTCTTCAAAGAAGAGGGCATCGACGTTCGCTTTGGCTCTGAATTGCAAAAGGTTGAAAAGCGAGAGGGTCGTCTACACTGTGTCGTCAAACATGGCGATCATGAACACGAATTGGTTGTCGATCAGATCATGGTGGCCACCGGACGCGTCCCTAACTTAGAAAGCCTGAACCTAGAAGCGGCGGGCGTCGAGTATCATCGGCGGGGCATTACCGTCGACAAACACCATCGCACATCCAATAAAAAGATCTTTGCGGCCGGCGATATTTGCTCGCCCTTTCAGTTCACTCACGCGGCCTATGCTCAAGCCGAATATGCCACACTCAACGCATTGATGCCGTGGCCGTATCGCAAGAACGCCAAAGACCGCATCATGAGTTGGGTCACTTATACCGACCCCGAAGTGGCCCACGCTGGAATTCCTTACTCAGAAATTGAGAAGCAAAAAGCGAACCTCGACACCTACGAGCTTCCCATGAAGGATAACGACCGGGCTCAGACCGAGAGCGAGCATCGAGGTTTCTGTCGAATCCACTGCAAGAAGGGCTCCGATAAAATTGTGGCCGCGACGATCGTGGGGATCAACGCCGGCGAGATGATCGCCGAAATGAGCCTTGCGATCACCAACGGCATGCGATTGAAACACATTCAAAAGTCGGTCCACGCTTATCCCACCCGCGCGGAAATCATCCGCAACACGGCCCAAGAATGGCAGTTCACGACTTTGACGCCATTTCTGAAGTCGATGTTTGCTCAGTGGCTCAAGATCAGCCGCATGCTGGGTTAGCGTTTTCGCCAACGTCCACGTCGAGGCGATGTTCGCCCAGACCTTGCTTCCGAAACCTCGCAAGAAGGAAAACACATGTCACGCTTGATCGCTCGAGTCCTCCTCGTGGCCATGATTTTATTGGGATTGTGGGGTGCCGGAAAGCTATCGTTCGAACAGCACCAGACCGGTGAGGCGTGCCCGGTTCTGGGCGATACGGTTCCCGCCTGTTATATCGCGTTTGGGGGCTACATTCTGATCGCGTTGGGCGCCGCCCTGAGTTTCGCACCCGCAGCGGTTGATAAAATTTCCGCGATCCAAAGCTGGGGTGGAAAATCATTCTGGATTGGGATGGTTGTGGCGGGCGGTTTAGCCGCGCTCGCCTCTGTGTTGGAATTAGTCAAAGGCGACGTCTGTCCGGTGGCATTTGGCTCCGTCCCCATGTGTTACGTTTCGTTGGCATTCAGCATCGTGATCGTCGTGATGTTTATCTTGAGTTTTCGTCGGGCAGTCTGAATCCATAAGACAACAGGTCGCTCTCAGCTAGAAGAAAACACGACTCAAAACCACAAACTTATGACACAGGCCACCCAAACCGCTTATCGCTCCTGCAATCTTTGCGAAGCGATATGTGGTTTGAAGATTGAGCATGACGGCGAAAACGTCATCTCCATTCGAGGCGACAAGCAGGATCCGCTAAGCCGGGGCCACATCTGCCCCAAAGCCATCGCCCTGCAAGACATCTACACCGATCCAGATCGCCTTCGCATGCCCATGCAAAGGCGCGGAACCGAGTTCGAACCCATCAGCTGGGACGAAGCCTTTGATTTGATCGAATCAAAACTGACCGAGATCCGTAAAATACACGGGGACGACTCCGTAGCGATTTACCTTGGCAACCCCACCGTTCACAACTCCGGTGCGCTGCTGTTCCAATCGTTTCTCAAGCAATCGCTCAACACCCGTAACCGCTTTGCTGCCACGTCGGTGGACCAATTGCCACACCACCTCGCGGCCAGTTCCATGTTTGGCCACGGCTTTATGATTCCAATTCCCGACATCGACAACACCGATTTCATGTTGATGCTGGGAGCCAACCCGGTCGCGTCCAATGGTAGCTTGATGACAGCTCCCGACGTCAAAAACCGGATGAAATCCATTGTAAAACGCGGCGGCAAGATCATCGTCATCGACCCTCGCGAAACTGAATCGGCGAAATTGGCGACCCAACACCACTTCATTCGCCCCGGCACCGACGTGTTCTTGTTGGCCGCGATTCTGAACGTATTGTTTACCAGTAACCTGACCGATATGGGGCGGCTCACTGAGATCACTCGCAACGTTTCGGATTTACGACAGGCGGTCACCGATTTCACACCTGCGGTGGCGGAGAAACTAACCGGGATCGATGCAGCCGCCATAGAGCAACTGGCCACCGAGTTCGCCGGTGCCAAAAAAGCCGTCGCTTACGGACGGATGGGCGTTTCGACTCAACCTCACGGCGGGCTGTGCCATTGGCTGATCAACGCCATCAACATCGTGACCGGAAATTTGGATCGCGTTGGCGGGCAAATGTTCTCCCAACCTGCCGTTCGCTTGTTTGGAAAATCCGGCACCACTGGAGAGTTCGGCCGCTGGAAATCTCGCGTCCGCAGCTTGCCTGAATTCGAAGGCGAACTTCCCGTAGCAATCCTTGCGGAGGAAATCACGACCCCCGGCGAAGGGCAAATTCGAGCCTTGATCACCAACGCCGGAAATCCGGTGCTATCGACGCCCAACGGCCGACAGCTGGAGCAAGCCATCGGTCAGCTGGACTTCTATGTGGCTCTCGATATTTACATCAACGAAACGACTCGCCACGCTGATCTGATTTTGCCATCGCCCAGCGGTTTGGAAACCGATCACTATGATTTTGTTTTCCTTGCCTTGGCGGTACGCAATATGGCCAAGTTCTCGCCGCAGACTTTTCGACCTGCATCGGGCACCCGTTACGATTGGGAAATCCTGAAAGAGCTTGCGATCCGACTGATGCCCGCGGGCTCCGGAATCCTGGGAAAAATACGAAATGGATTGCAGCGGATGAAGCTCCGCTGGATGACGCCCGACCGACTGCTCGACCTCGGCTTGCGGCTTGGCCCCTACGGTATCTTCAAAGGCGGTTTGTCTCTGAAGAAACTGAGAGCCAACCCCAGTGGCATCGACCTTGGTCCACTTCAGCCAATCTTCCCCAAGATGCTCAGAACTCCAGATCGAAAAATCGATGCCGCTCCTAAGATCTATGTCGATCACTGGAACGAACTCAAAACGCAGCTGCTAAATTCCGCTCAGGAAAACACGGGGGACTCCAACGAGTTTAGCCTGATCGGTCGCCGTCATTTACGCAGCAACAATTCTTGGATGCATAACTCCGCGCGGCTGACCAAGGGACCCGATCGATGCACTCTGATGATGAACACCGAAGATGCCAGCCGGTTAAATCTGCAACATCAGCAGCAAGTCAGCGTCACGTCGAGCGTCGGATGCGTTTTGGTGCCCCTCGAGATTACTGACAAAATGATGCCGGGGGTGGTTAGCCTGCCACATGGCTACGGACATCATCGCCCGGGTACAAAATTAAGTGTGGCTCAGCAAAATCCGGGAGTCAGCATCAACGATTTGACCGATGACAAGGTCGTCGATCCGCTGACCGGCAACGCGGCCTTTTCGGCTCAGAAGGTACTTGTGGAGGCCGCCAATGAACAATGAGATCGGTGCAACCCGTGACATCACGGGATCGTTGCGGGCGGAGATCGTTGGAAACGCTGACGACATCAATGGTCCGCTGTTTGCGATCAACTGGTTCGACACTCGTCTAGCGTTTGTCTATCATTTTTACAATTTATTGGCCGCTCAGCGAGTTTTCCGGATCGGCGGCAAGCTACTGTTCAAAGGCAAATGCAAACAAACGATTGCCGGCAATCCAGAGATGGCCCGTCAGTTCCTACTGATCGTCCGCTATCCCTCGGGCACGCGATTCTTGGACTTGCTGGCCGATCGAATTTTTCAATTGATGAGCGTCTTTCGCATCATGGCGGTGAAGCAATTTTCTTTTGTCTTTCACAAACGAAGACAGATTCACGAAACTCCCGAAGCCGGCCAGTCATTTGACTCTCGCGATTGCTACGCGGTCTTGCATTTCAAAACACCGCCCGATGGCAGCGTTGAAGATCAATTTTCGAAATTGGACAACATCGCTGCGGCACATCAAGCAGAGATCTTTTTTGCCGGCAGTCGAGCAGGGCAGGTCGTTTTGACGAAAATCTCAACCGGCAAACAAGACCCGATGCCCTTCATTACAGACACCACGGTCCTGATGAAGACTGAGAACCCACAAACGATGGCAGCCCTGTTTGCTGCCGCCGAAATGAAGGACTTTCTCGACGCGACTCCCGAGCACTTTGCTTCCTACGTTAAACGCACGATGTGAATCATGAAAACCATTTTGATTACCGGCGTTTCAACGGGCATCGGGTACGACGCAGTCAAGCATTTCGTCGAAAAAGGCTACTTTGTTTTTGGCAGCGTCCGCAAACAAGCCGACCAACAGCGACTGGAATCCGATTTCCCACAACGGTTTAAGTGCTTGCTATTCGACATCTGTGATCGAGCCGCGATCGCGACCGCAGCCAAAGAGGTGAAAGAAGCTCTCGACGGTGACCTGCTGACCTGCTTGGTCAACAATGCCGGAGTTGCGTTGGCGGGACCGCTGCAACTGGTTGACGATGAACGATTTGACCATCAATTGCTGGTCAATGTTAGCGGAACTCGGAACGTGATTAACGCGTTTTTGCCGATGCTGGGTGCGACGCTTGACAGGAAACCCGGCCTCCAACCTGGCAAGATCATCAATAACAGTTCCATCTCTGGCGTGATCAACACTCCGATTAACGGATCCTATTGCATTTCAAAGCACGCCATCGAAAGCGTTGGAGAGGTTTACCGCCGTGAACTGATGATGTACGGCATCGACGTCATATCGATTCAGTCTGGCCCGATCCAATCGCAGATCTGGGAGAAAAGCTCTGGATTGGCCTCGGAGTTCGAACAGAGCGATTATCGAACGATGATTGAACGAACGGAGGCAATCCTCGCCTCCGCTCAGGAAATCGCGCAACCTCCGAGCGTTTTTTCTGAACTGATCGAAAAGATCATTGACCATCCCAAGCCACGATTGGCGTACATCATTCATCCCCAGCGTTGGCAAATTTGGCTGATGCGTTGGCTGCCGAGGCGGTGGCTCGATCGGATGATGCACAAGAAACTTTCGAATCCGGACTAGAGTGAATCC
>CAZDZX010000003.1:18297-31177 GCA_964510005.1 uncultured Pirellulaceae bacterium | reverse complement strand
GCTTAAAATGATCTCTGGGGTCATTCTCCGGGCGGGTGAATCGAATTCCTCGAGTCACGTTTTCACCGAGCTTATTTTCGATCCACGTGATTAGTTTATTGAACCCCTCGAAGCGTTTTCGAAAGCTCTGCATGACTAACGCAAATGGAAGGCTGGAGCACACCAAAATGGACAGCCCCATCGCGACTCTTAACATCCCCGTCGGGATGGGCACAAAGAACGACAGGATCAGCAAGACACCGACCGCCTTCCAAAAAAACCTTGGCAGCTTCATGTTCAAAGTCCATCTAAAGGCGATTCAATCGGATGAGGCGCTGCGGTGCAATTGAAACTAGCAACCTTGCCATCAGACCGTTTTCATGTCGGATTTCCAGCTCAACCCCAGTATACAACTTTCACCAAACCCACGTTAGAGCCCCACGCCTCCAAAGTTGCCATAAAAGCCAGGCAATCCTTGGGGAACCCAGATAAAATGCCGATAGAAACCCAAGTGCCCCTTAGTTTTCAGAGATCAACCAAGCCGTTCGACTTACTTTTCGTGTGGACGGAAATTTTCGATACGAATGACGAACCAGCAAATAAATCCTGACGACGGTGGGCCTTGGGGCGTGGGCATGGAGCGAGTGCCCCTTGTGAGATTCGAGACCAACGAAGTCCACATCCAGAACTTTCGCAATTTTCGTTTTGAGTGCGACGGCAGCCACGAGGAGAACTACGAATCGCGATCGATCAAGATCGACGAATTGGAGACGGCGGACTTTATCGTCGTGCCCTTCGCATCCCAGCCCGACCTCGCTCATACGATGATGAGTTTCGGATCACGCGATGGCAACTACACTGTCGTGTCCGTCGAAGCTCGCAGGCGACTCAACCAGAGTTACGGGATCATCAAGGGTATCTTTGGAGCTTTCCCGTTAATGTACGCCATCGCCGACGAACGCGATGCCATCGGCCAGCGAACGGAACTGCACGGTGATGATGTTTATCTGTATCGCGTTCGCGCGAATCCGAAACAAGTTCAGGCATTTTTTCGATGCGTCATGCGCCGCGTGGACAAGCTTTCCAAATCGCCAGAAAAATACAACACGGTCACCAACAACTGCCTGACCAATATTCGCTACCACATAAATCAAGTTTGGCCGGGGCTGATCCCTTGGAGCTGGCAGATCCTCATCAACGCACACTCGGATTACCTCGCCTACAAGCTTTGTTTACTGGAAAGTCAAGAAACGTTCCAAGCGACTCGAGAGCAAGCGCTGGTAACGCCGCGAGCCAAAGGCAATTGGCATCGTGATGATTTTTCGGAGATCATTCGAATGACAAGTGCACCGATAACGGATTGAAACAGCGAGATTGCTAACATTCAGCAGGTCATATCCGTATTGAACGTTCTAAATCAATTCTGATATGCTGTCGCCGGGCGTGGGAAAGAAAATTCTGAAAGTTTCAATTGAGCTCTTGAGAGCCGATGTCAGGAGCCTTTGGGAAACCGCTCCTTGGATGTCTGAGCAACAGCCAATCCAGCCCTGCGAATGTCAAAGCGATGGTTCTGCTGATCTCTCATAGTCCGGAGTCCAAAGAAGATGTCAAACTTAACAACGACTGGGATCATTGGATTGATTGGAGCCCTCATTTGTGGGACGGGTGAATTTCTGCTGCACTTTGATCCGCAAGCGAAGTTCACGGGCTACGAATTCATGGCCGACATTTCGGAACCCCGTCTGACCATGGGGCATTTCTTCGCCGTCTCGGGCGTATCCCTCTACTTTGTTGGCATGTGGCACATCGCGGAGATGCTGCGTCCGGCCGGAGAAAAGTTGTCTCGCATTTTGTTTCTTGTCGGAAGTTTCGGTTTTCTGTACGGGGCCATGTGGATGAGCTCGCGAGCGATGATTGGTTCGATTGCTCATCACCCCGAACTGGTCGAATGCACTGACCTCGTTAACCTTTACAAACTTCGGCTCGAAACCTTGTTACAAGTCATCCGTATTACCACGCTTGCAATCTCGATCATTTTTATCAAAATGGTACTGACTGGAAAATCTCGTTACCCAAAGTGGATGGCGGCAACGAGCCCGATTGTTTTATTGCTGATGAACTTCGTGGTCTACATAGTCGCGCCGGACATCGGCAAGTACCTCATGCCGATCGCCTTGAATGTCGGGTTTTCAATTTTCTTTCTGTTGTCGCTGACCTTTGGCAACACAAATCAGAGCCACAACGAATCAACATCCAAACCAATCGTGTAGCGAGTAGAAAAACATGTCTAACCAAGACCACGACAATTCCGATTCGACTGCCCGCGAAAAAAAGAAGCGGTCCATTTTTTCTTATTTGAAATGGATCCCAATCACCATCTTCACGGTGGTTGCTTTGTTGGCGATCTTCATTGTCCTGCGATTTCGCAACGATGCCGCGATCCCTTATGACGTTTCGACGGAGGGAGTCACCATCCCCAAGTACACCGAAATCGAACTGCCGTTCAGCCACAACTATGTCAAAGCCAGCCAGATTCAGGCGACTGGCGGCTGTGCCTTTAATCTGGACGACGGAGCAGAAGAGCTTTTCCTGTGCGGCGGCCAAGATCAAAACGATGTGATTTATCGATTCGAAAACGGCAACTTCAAAGACATCACCGAAGAAACCGGACTCACCAAAGCCGACATGTCCGAAGGCAGCATGAGTGCGACTTCGTTGGACATTGACCATGACGGTGACAACGATCTGATTGTGACTCGTAAAAATAGCATTTGGCTCTACACCAATGACCAAGGCAAACTCGCCGGTCAGAAACTGGAAGTCGCAATGGATGAGGATACGACTCCGCTTTCGATCGCGGTCGCGGATCTGAATCGCGACGGGCATTTTGATATGTACGTGTGCGGCTACATCAAAAAAGAGTTCATCGAAGGTTACAACATCTTCAACAAAGAGGGTTACGGCGGTAACAGCGGCCTGTTCATCAACAATGGCGATAACACTTTCAAAAACATCACCGAAGAAGCCGGATTGGCGTACAAGCACAACACCTTCCAAGCAGTCTTTATTGATGCCGATCAAGACGGCAATGAGGATTTGATCGTCGCCCACGACACCGGACAAGTTCGCACCTATCGCAATCTTGGTGACATGAAGTTCGAAAATGTGAAAAATCCGAACTCAGATGTTTACAGCTACCCGATGGGAATTGGCGTCGGCGACTATGACAACGATGGCAAGACCGACTTTTTCTTCTCCAACACTGGAACGACGGCGCCTCCGTTTTTGGCCAAGGGCGATTTGACGGCGGAGCAGACTTACTATCCCGATTGGATTTTGTTTCACAACGACGGGGATTTTAAGTTCACCGACACGGCCGACAAAACAAAATTAGCCGCCTACGAGTTCTCGTGGGGCTGTGTTTTCGAAGACTTCAATCTGGATGGCTTGACCGACCTCGTTGTGTCGGAGAACTATGTCGATTTGCCACCGCACAAATTGGAGTTCCTGCGACTGCCGGGACGATTCCTGCTACAGACTCCCAGCGGCGAATTTGCGGCCGTCGGTGCCGAGGCTGGCGTTGTGAACAAGCGGTTTAGCATCTCGCCGATTACGGCTGATTTCAATTTAGACGGCGCCCCTGATTTGGTTCACGTGAACATCGCCGGCGCGTCGAAGGCCTTTCTGAGCAACAATACGAGCAAGGGATTTGTCAAAGTCTCTTTGCCCAACACCGTTGAGTGCATCAGCGCGATGGTGAAAGCCGAATTGGCTGACGGCCGGACGATTTACGAACCGTTCGTTAAAAACGAGGGGCTGTGTGCGGATTCGTCGCCGATTGTCACCATTGGAACCGGTGGCGCCGAAGTCAAATCCATCGTCGTCACGTTGCTCAACGGCAAAACGCAAACCTTCAACGCCCCTGAATTGGGCAGCACGATGGCCTGCGTGCTGTCGCCGCCAGAATAGCAAGTTCGTCGTACCGCCTTCAGGCAAAATGCGGGGTGATTCGTCTGCAGGATCGAATCCCGCTGAAGCCTGCAATCGCTGCAGACTATTTGCATATCTAACTAGGCAATCGATTGAGGTACTCAGGATTCGAGTTCAAAAGCCGAGCCTCGTCATCGGTAATTTTCTTGGGTTTGAGAATGCAGGAAATCTTGTTGTTTGCAACCGCGAATCCCGCGAGAGCAATAAAGCCAACAATGAGAGCACTCAGTCCGACGGCGATCTGCTCATTGGCGAGCAACACAAAGCTGCCAATAATTACCGGAATGCACAGGACCATCATCGAACGAACAATCCAAAGCCGACTCTTTCGCTTTGCTGCTTCCGCTGCCGACAACGGAACCATAACCAACATCTGTTTGCGGAGAACGAGCGCGAGAATAACGTAGATGATGGGATGGGCCAAGATGGCGAAGTAGACCGCAGGGTGATGCCAAAAGAATTTCCGCTTGATGCTGACTTCGGCTGGCTGATTGCTTTTGACACAGAACGGCGGAAGAACGGCATTATGCCCCACGACAAGCTGGTTTCCCTCGCGGCGCATCGTCCCAGCAGGTGCCCCTTGGTGCGCCGACACGACCGCTTCCGCAATGGGAGCCTCGAAGGGATTCGAAGAAACGTTATGAGGATTCGGAGCGTTCGACATAGATAAAAACTTACTAAGGACCGATTATTAGAAACCCCTCCGCTGGATCTCAACAGAGAATCCACCCATGTTAGCCGCTCAGGAAACCCTTTGTAGGCGACTTTTCTAATTAAGAACCTTGATTGACCCGCAACTTGCGGCTTGCCGTTGAGAAAAAACGGTGGCGTCGTCGCGGGGAGTCAGCACAATTTTGAGGCCTGAAAATTCGCCTTGAGAAATAACCGAGTCACCGGTAGTCGACAAAACCCCGGTCGAGACGGTACCATTTCGATCTGGATTATCTCCCTCAAATAGTCCCAAAACAAATCCCTATTAGCTAGGAGAATGCGGATGTCGATCGTGGAAACAGAACAGGTCATGGTAGTTCCAACGGAACTATTTCATTCTTGCGGGTACTTTCAGGGGTTCACCAGTGAAATGGATCGGTATCTAAAAACGCTGCTGTCCCTAGACAACACGACCTACCTGCCACGCAGCGATATGGAACAGGATCCCTCCTACAAACAACTGATCCCCTACTGTGTTTTTCGGCATACGTCGTCCGATGGGATCGTTTCTGTTTTTCAGTACACCCGCGGAAAAGGGATGGGAGAAAGACGGTTGCACAGCAAACGCAGCATCGGAATCGGAGGCCACATTTCAACTCTGGACGCCAATGAGTCATCTCCTTACGAGCAAGGCATGCAGCGTGAATTGGACGAAGAAGTCAACATTGGCTGCGATTTCAAACAAACCTGCGTTGGACTGATCAACGATGACGAAACCGAAGTCGGCAAAGTCCACTTGGGAGTCATGCATATCTTCGATGTCGAAACACAGGACGTCACTGCTAACGAAGACGACATCATCGAAAGCGGCTTTGTTCCCGTCAGCGAACTGGTCGAAGACATGGACAGCTTTGAGACTTGGTCTCAAATTTGTTTGAAGTCTGGCTGTTTGTAAACGATTTGAGACAAACGGTTTAGGCCAAACGATGCAATCGCCGAACCGTCCACTCGATCGACAGCGCCACGACCAACAGTCCCAGCAACCACATCATCGATTTGCGCTTAAACAGCCGATCGAAGGAACCCGATAGAAACGTTTCTTGATCCCGAGGCTGGATCATCGTTTCGAGCGCGGGCCCACCGTCGGTCGGCGTTTCGGTAAATGCCTCGACGCCCACAAAGTAGCGACCGTTTGTTTTTTCGGCCATCATGGAAAGTAACGGATCGTTACGCTGGGGCCTTTCTCTTTCAATGTCAGGGATTCGGGCGCTGACCCTTGAATTTAGCACCTCCAGTTCAGGACTGTCGGGAATCGAAAGCGTCAACCGATAGTCGCCTTCGCTGGAGGCGATAAACTGACCGGAAAACGTCCCCGGCCGTCCGGCTGGCCCATCGGTTCGCAACACAATCTCGTCGCTGGTTTCGTCGGGACGAAACACAGTGACTGAAACTTGGGACGAATCCAGCGGTTGATCTTGAGCATTTCGCAAGATCGCGCGAACGGCAATCGTGTCGCCCATCCAGCATCGTTTTTTGTCTGCCAGCAAAACACCGCGAGTCGAATCTCGCAGCAAACGTCCTTGGCTGGACCAGCGAATCAATTTGTTGTAGTAGGTTTCGAAAGACGCAACATCCAACTTACGCACACGCCACATCTCGCCGCTGGCCTGAAAGAAGACGCGACCGGCCCCATAGAACTGGCTGGCTAGATAGATCGGAAGTTTGTCACCCACCATCGTGTCCGGATCGGAAAAATTCGCCAGCACATCGGCACCGGGTTTGGGTTCGTTGACCGCGTAGTAACCAAACACGCCCGAGAAACCGTCCCACGTTTCGGTGCTTTGTTTCGCCGAATCCCCCAACCAGAGATATTCCGCTGCCCGACCTTCACGAGTGAAATCCAAGGCTGGGCTGTGTCGCCACCAAACCGACCGATCTTCAAAACCGACGAACCTTGGGAGAAAAAGGAAACGGGATAGAGTTTCCGCAGCGCATCGATCGCTTGGTCACCGCGCGGCTTTCGCGTCCACTCCGGCGTGTTGACCGGTCCGGCAATCACAATCATGCCGCCCGCTTGTTCCGCAACCCAGCGTTCGAACAGCGCCGTTTGATCCGCGGTCATCGCGCTCCAATTGGGATCAAACGCGATCACACAGTCAAAGAAATTCATCGCTTCCGAGGTGTCCGGAAAAGAATCCAGCAGCACATCGGACTCTTGATCGGCGCCGGGTTTCGCTGTCTGCAACCAAACATGAGTCGTGATACTTTCGTCACGGAACAGCTGGTTTCGCAGAAAACGGTACTCACGCGTCGGGCCGCCCGCGATCAGCAGCACGTTAGTTCGACGTTCCACAATTTCTACGACCGCCGATCCGGAGTTGTCATCCGGATCGCTTTCCTCGGCCAGTGGATCGACCGATACGATGTATCGACGTTTGCCTTCAACGCTTCGTTGGACATCAAAGGAGATGGTCGTTGGTTCCCCATCGGAGCTAATGCGGAACGAATCGGCATCCTCTTCGATGGGAGCTTCTTTCTCTTTCTCGTCGACTGACCACAAACGAACTTGAGCCGTGGTGCCTTCCATGCCAAACGCCGTCACAACGGCTTTGACTTTGAAACGATCCCCCGGAAAGACTCGTGGCGGCACCTGCAAATCGACGACTTCGACGTTTTTTGGCGTGACGGTGGAGCCAATGCCGATCGGATAGATTGGAATCCCCGCGTTGGTGGCCGCAGCCACGGCAATTGCCGTCGGCTTGCCACCATTGGCTTGTCCGTCGGTGATGACCACGATGCCAGCAATACTGCCGGCGCGCTCCCGATTGACCACGAAATCGATGGCGGCTCCCAGTCGCGATTCAACACCGCGGGGCGCGATTTCTTTCTGCCAGTCGAAATCGAGCGACGTCAGCGGCGGTTCTTCTTCGACCAGCGAAACTGGCTCAACGGGTTCCTGAACTTTAGCGTCACTCCAACCGAGCGAACCCTGCAGCGGTAATTGAGGCGTGATCAAATCACAGATCGACAATAGCAACAAACCGCCAACTGCTAGAATCAAGGAACTGGCGACCAGCAGGGGCGCGGCATCCTTCCGTCGAAATTGGCTGAACAACCCCACGACCAACAGCACGATACTCAAGGCGATAGCGATCGTGGCCGCCACACCAAAACGGAAAGACGATCTTCGTTCGTTTTGATCGACCTTCAACTGGGATTGCCCGGCCTTTTTTCCATCGGAGTGTTTGGGAAACGTCGCCACCGGCCACGGGCGATTGTCGCTATCAAATTTCCAGACAGCGACTTCGTGATTTTGCTGAAGTCGGCTGATCGGATCCTGCTTTTCCAGCCACTCAAGAATCTGATCAAAGCGATTCACGCCAGAACTTTCAGATCCAACTTCATCTTTGTCCGTCAACGCCATGCTTAAGCTCGTATCGACCAACACCGCGACGCGAGAATCCTTGATCGACCGAGATTCCGTTCGCCGCTCTAACCCCAGCATAAACAACACGACCATGCCGATCGCGAACACACGCAGCAGGGTCAGCAAAAACGCGGTCGGACGGGCGAGCGTTCTGGTGTCACGTCGATAAAGCCAGATCGAACCGCCAATAAACAGCGACACAATGACGACCAGCAACAGCCAATGCCATGCTTCGACCAGCGGGATCACCGGCTGCAGTTCGTGGAAGGTTCGTGTTTCAGCGTTATTGGGCACTCAAGTTCCTAACTGTGATAACTGCAAGACCAAGCAAGAATCTGTTCTCCGGCGAACAGCAACAGCAACACGATCAAAAGCAGGCGACCCAACGCCGAAGTCGTTTTGGATTTGGGTTCCGGGTTGAAGCCATCGAAGTCAACGATCGTCGGCCGCGCTCCCGCCAGCGCCGTTCGCAGATCCTGTTTGCTGACTAATTCCATCTGGCTTTCTTGGGTGTCGACGTTGATCGCGCGACGACTCAACCCGGTGGATGAATCCCGATTGCGGAACCAGAACTCGTAGATCCCGGGAAACCGAGTTTCTTCGTTGCTGTCGATTTGAGATGCCCCCAGCGTCGCAACCATCTGTTGCGGCTGGCTATCGCTAGTCGATTTCGCCAGCTGCAATCGAATGCCAGATTCGATCCGCTCGGTATCGCTCCGAGTTGGCATGTCTGAGGGCGCGGTCACGGTCACATCGGGAGTGGTCTTACCGGCCGGCTGAGTAATCTCAATCGCAGCCCCCACTCGCGCTTCGGTGTCGCGGTATTTGCCGCGGGCAAGGTAGTCTTCCAGCAGCAGCAGAAAGGGCGGAAAGGTTGGGTTTCGCATCCAGTTATTCCAGGCGGAGTCGACCGAAGTCATCACCACCATCGTGCGGCCATCACCAAACTGGCCTTCGATCACCAATGGAACTTCCTGCTCACCCCGCAGCGTGGCGATGACTTTGGATTGTTTTTTATCCTGCAGCCAAGCGAATGAGGGTGTGACAACTTTTTTGACGAGTACGAGGTCCAGCAGTGAATTTTCCCCGCCACTGACGTGGGCAAAAATGGGATGTTGTTCGGGAACGATATCCGAAGCCGTTTCCGCACTACGGTCTTCAATTTCAACGCCGCGATCAAGTTCCACCGGCAGAATGCCAGTTCCATTATCGAAAAGTTTCTGGTTGTAGAACGTCAGGTTCGCTTTCGGTCCAATAAAGAAAGCCACGCCACCGCCAGCAGTCGTGAACGCCTCTAGTTTCTGAATAGCTGAGTCGCTTAACTGCGGCAGATCACAGCAGAACACCACATCGAATTCAGCAAGTTCGTCTGGATCGACATCGCGAAGAAAAGCCGTCGTTCGAATTTCGCCTTGGATTCCGGTTAACTGGCTGGGGTTCAACGCCAAAGCTAAAGAAGCAGCGTTATCCTGATCCGCGGCATCAACAATCAGCACCTTTGCGGCGGATTCAATTTCAACGGTGCTAAACCGAGAGTTGTCCGCAGCGATGGCGTCGTCTTCCAATTGGGCGTTCACCGAGTGTTGGCCCGGTAGCGCAAAATACACTGGGAAACGACGAATCGCCGATTTCCCCGGTTCAACGGTTTCGAAAAACACGGTCGGCAGTTCATCGACTTTGGCAGTCACGTTCCTGCCGGCCCCGTCAGACGATTGTGAAAAAGTCGTCGATTCAATTTGCACTTGGACTTTTCGAGCCACTTCACTGGAGAAGTTGGTGACTTCGACTTCCATCATCAGTGGCGTTTCGGCGACCCGCACACTCCCCATGGCTCGCAAGGAGGTGATTCCCAGATTCAAATGCGGTTCCTTGACGCAGCGAATCAATTCAATGGCTGCCCCTTGAGTTGACAGTTCGGTCAAATGTTCTCCGATGTCACTGCTTTGGCCAAAATCCTTTTTGCGAAAATCTCCCAACAGGTAGACGATCGCATCCTCATTGCTTTTGGCGGCGATCTTTTCACCAACGGCATCGATCGCCGCTGAGGCATCAATACAGAAAGGAGTTTCGCTCACCCCCGTGACGACCGACTCAAGACGATTCACGAAAGCCGAATCGACCTGTTCGTCTTCGACATCGAAAATCGGTACTACGCCATCTCCGGCCGCTTCGATTCCCGAAAAGCGAATTAAAGAGAACCGATGTCCATTTTGGTTTCGAGCCAAACGGGCAATTTCGCGAACGGTGGATCGGGCGTGATCCAATCCGGAACCCTTTTGATCGCGATCGGACATTGAAAAACTGTCATCCACGATCACATAGTGGTGGGTCGCGTTTCCACCCAGCATGGCAGCCAATCGATCGTTTTCACAACCGACGTGACCCAGCAGAAACAAAGCCAATAGCAGCATGGCGATCCGTGATAGCAGCAATAGGAATTGCTTGAGCCATACCCAGTTCCGATTTCGCCGATAACTTTTGAGCAAGAACTCCATCGCGGCCCATTCGACCGTTCGTTGTCGAACGAGGTTGATCAGCTGAATCAGAATAGGCAGAGCGATCATCGCAGCGATCAGCCCACCCCAAACTCCCGGCGATGACGTGAAGATATTTGAAAACATAAGCTTACTTCCTCGCCATGCGGCGGCTGAGGAACTGGGCCAGTGCTGCGTCCATCGGATCGGCTGTCGAGACCAATGCGTAGTCGATCGCCGAACTCGCACATCCCCGCCGCACTTCGTCAAGGAATTCGTTCAGTGCTTCCAGATAACCTTCGCGAAGTGCTTTTGGATTGCAGTTGAGCCGAACGTCAGATTCAAGGTCGGCAAACCGAGTGCTGCCTTTGAAATCGAATTCCAGTTCGTCGACGTCCAACACATGCAAAACCAGAACGTCGTGGCCGCGCTGTCGCAAAACTCGCAGGCCTTTAAGCGTCTGGGCAAGGTCCCCGAACATATCCGAAATCACCACCATGATTCCGCGCTGCGGGAACGTGCTGGCAGCCTGTTTGAAAATAGAGGCCAGATCGGTTTTGTTGTTGGGGGTGGCGGATTCAAGGTTCGCGATAATGTTGTTCAGCTGGATCCGCTGGCTGGACGTCGGTGTGCGACTGCGGACGTCATCGTCAAAGGTCATGCACCCCACGGCGTCCTGCTGCTTCAGGACCAGCCAAGCCAGCGAAACCGCCAATGTGGCGGCGTATTCGAATTTTGAGAAAACGCCGCTGCCGTACTTCATGCTGTTGGAAACGTCGACCAACAGATTGACGCGCATGTTGGTGTCTTCTTCGAACTGTTTCACGTACAGCCGATCCTGCCGAGCCCAGACTTTCCAGTCGACGTGGCGGAGGTCATCGCCGGGCACATATTCGCGGTGCTGACGGAACTCAACCGACTGACCGAAAAACGGGCTGCGGTGCAAACCCGACAAGAAACCCTCCACAATGTGTTGGGCTCGCAGGTCTAGCCTTGAGATCCGTCGGATCGCCTCAAGATGCAAAAATCTTTTTGAATCTGGCATCTGAAGTCAATTCGTCTTCACGAGAGGGAGTGTTATCAAGAATTTGGTCAACCACATCATCGGAACTAACTCCGTCGCTTTGAGCGGCAAAATTCACGGCCACACGATGGCGTAAAACCGGTTTGGCAAGTTCGCGGATGTCTTCGGTGGTGGCATGCGTCCGCCCATAAAGCAACGCTCGGGCCTTGCTGCCCAACACAAGATTTTGCACCGCACGCGGTCCCGCGCCCCAGCCAACATTATCTCGAACGAAATCAGGAATGCCTTCGGATCCAACACGCGTCTGCCGGACGATGGTGAGGGCATAGCGAATCACGTGGTCGGAGACTGGCACTTCGCGAACCGCGTCCTGCATTTTAATAATGTCTTCCCCACTGAGGACCGATTTGACTTGGTAGTTGTTACTGGCGGTCGTTCGGCGGGCGACTTCGAATTCGTCATCGAAGTCCGGATAGTCGACATAGATTTTGAACATGAAGCGATCCTGCTGCGCTTCGGGCAGCGAATAGGTACCTTCCTGTTCGATCGGGTTTTGTGTGGCCAGTACAAAAAATGGATCCGCCATCGTGTGACGTGTCCGCCCCACGGTCACCGTCCGCTCCTGCATCGCTTCCAGCAGCGAGGCCTGAGTCTTGGGTGGGGTTCGATTGATTTCGTCGGCCAGAATAATATTTGCGAAAATAGGCCCTTCCATGAAGCGCCGTTCACGTGCTCCGGTCGTTTTATTCTCTTCGATGATCTCAGTTCCGGTGATATCCGCCGGCATCAAATCGGGCGTAAACTGGATCCGAGAAAAGGACAGGTTCAGCGTTTTCGCCAAGGTGCTAATCATCAACGTCTTGGCAAGGCCTGGAACACCTTCGAGGAGGCAGTGACCGCGACTGAAAATCGAAATCAGAATCTGCTCGATCACGTGTTCCTGCCCAACGATGATCTGCGAGAGCTCGTCGCGAACCTGTTTATTCGCCGTCTGCATTAAATCGACGGCCTGCTGGCCGGTGGGATGGTCTGCCATCAAACTCCATTCAGTCTGAGATAAAGGATTTTTCGTGTCCGAATTCTACCAGAAAGACCTCAGAAGATCAGTCGCCCAAGCGCGAGCTAAACACGAGAAAACAATCGCATTTCTGAGGTTCCAAATTTGTAGGTTTCGTGCCACCGTTGAGGGCCTAGCTTAAGAGCGAATCCCATCCTGCGAAATCTGCCCCTCACCATTGGGGCATCCATACGAAAAAAGGCTCAATCCGATGGCGGATTGAGCCTACTGTTTTTTCGTATCAAACGATGCGTGGATTAGAAGTCGTTTCCACCACC
>CAZDZX010000003.1:16514-18197 GCA_964510005.1 uncultured Pirellulaceae bacterium | reverse complement strand
GTCCGCCACCGCGCTGTCCGCCGCCACGTGGACCGCCTCGGCCTCGCTGACCACGAGTCGTGCGTCGTTGCGTTCGCTGGAATTCAAAGGGATCACCAACCATCCCCTTGACCTTCTCTTGCAGTTCATCAGGAAGCACTGAAAGAATTTCGTCATCCGCTTCCTTACGAAGCTTTTTGATTTTCTCCAACAATTCCTTTTGGACTTCGGCTTGCTTCTCTTTCACATCCGCAGCTTCGTCTTCGGACAAACCGATCTTCTCACGCATCGATTCGTTGCTGGTCAACGCGCCCCAACCACCCAAGCTGCGAATTTGTGATTGCAGAACGATTTGATCTAAGCGCTCTTTTTGATGTGGCAGCAAAATCTCGTCGGCTTGCGTATTCAGGTTTTCCATGTCCGTGTTCAGGCCCTCCATGAGTTCCTTTCGCTCGTCTTCGTCCATGTTCTGCATCCGGCTTCGCTGGCTGAGCAGCTCGCGGTAGATATCTTGAGCGTCGGACTGAAGTTCCTGAATGTCTTCGACTTGCTCTTCCTGAAGTTCCAATTCCGTTTGAATGTCTTTATTCATCAAGAAACGGATCGCACTATTGCCACCCCGTTGTGCAAACGCAGAATTAGATAACATGAGGAATGCGATAGAAAACAAAACCGCACCAAAAAATGGTTTGCAATTCATTATTTTAGGCCTTTAAGTTGTGAGGATTGGTCGGTCAACAACGGATACTGAAAAGTGTGTGATGGCGGTTTAAACCCCCGTTTTTGGACGAGGGTCTGCAAAAAAGACAAATTTTCAGTTTTTTAAATAGCAACAGCGGTTTCACGATGCAGGAAAGCCGTATTTTGGCAAATTCGTTGCGATCACCACAGTCGCTCGACCTTGCCTCGACCTCACTACAAGGCGATATTTCCCGGAAAAAGCTACCCCTCAGAGAGCAAAGGCACGTCCGGCTCTCAATCGCCCGCTCACTCAAATCAAGCAGGAAAAAAGGAGTGCTGAAAGCAGCAGTTTCCCTTCCCGAAGGATCTTCGCCTCCGTTTCGGCACCCCCAACTCAGGTTTTTCCGGTTTGGTGTGGGGAGTCTACGAACTTGGAGCTCAGCACTAGCGAATCTGGGTCGGTTCTGAATTGCCCGGTTCTGCCACCCTCGTCCCAGGCGGGGCGAAAGCTGGCGACGCCCAAATCGATCGGGGCCGCTTCGCGGTCGGCACGTTCTGAGACGAGCCTGCTCGCGAAAACTCGGTTTGTGAGACCGGAGCCTGCAGGGGCGGCGCACTTTGAGGGGGCTCAAATGCTGCGATCAATCCTTGGGGTGACTTCGTCGGTTCAAAACTCTTAGGAGACTCATACTTCTTCGCAGATGCGAATGGTGTTATGAATTCCTCAGTCGCTGCGGGCGTCTGAGTCGTTTGAGGCACCTCAAAAGTCTTCGGAGACCGATACGAATCGGCTGAATCGTAAGGCGATACAAACGTTTCCAATGCGTCGAATCGCTTCGGCTCCTGCGTGGCTCGCGGCAACTCAAATGATTCTGGGGCCTTGAATGTTTGCGGGCTCTCAAAGCTCTGCGGCGCCTCCAATGTCGATTTAACCGGCACCTCAAATGTCTGACCCTCGACAAACGTCGTCTGGGAAGAAGCATCGTATATCTGTCCATCATCAACGAAAGTCGTTTCAATCTG
>CAZDZX010000003.1:9712-16414 GCA_964510005.1 uncultured Pirellulaceae bacterium | reverse complement strand
TCTGGGAAGAAGCATCGTATATCTGTCCATCATCAACGAAAGTCGTTTCAATCTGTCCATCATCAACGAAAGTCGTTTCAATCTGACCTTCGAATGTCTGTTGCGAATCAAAGGTTTGAAAGTCTGAGTTAGAAACAGGGCCGCCGTCTTTAAACAGCTCTACCCGAGGCGTATGCCCAGAAATCGTCTGGCCCTTAGAAATATTTTGACGGATCAGCAACGTTCCCATGGCTCGCTGAAGTGCGAACTCGGAAACTTTAAGCTCCATCTCTGCTTGAACGTAAACCAGCTCAGAAGCTGCCAAGCGGTCGTGTGATTCCAACAGCTGGTCCAAAATCGTCGTCGGTGACTGGCCTTCGGAAACATCGCCTTCGACCAACGCAAACGCTTCCCAGCGTTCGTTAAACTGTTCCATGTCTGCTCTTGCGGCTCGGATCGCGGCTTCGGCGGCCACCAAAGTCTCACCAGCTGAAACAACCCGGCGCTGAGCGATTTGCGATTCCGCAATCACGGCTTGGGTCACTTGATCCAACTCCGCGCGAATCTGACTGACGCGAAGTCGGCTTTGAGTCAACCGACTGCGGGCCGCCCGGTTTCCGTATGGCATTTCAAAATTGATGCCCACGTTGTATCCGGGGCGGACTTGACCAAACTGATCCTGAAACGCATTTTCGATACCGGTATCACCGCGCAAGGCACTTACATAAGTCCCCAGCAAGAGTGACAACTCGGGCAGCAACTCGTTGGAATTGACATTTTGCTGAAGCGTCGCAATCCGGGCTCGGCTCATCACTTCCCGAATCTCGGGGCGGTGGTTGAGTGCATTGGAGACAATCTGATCGAGCGGTAACTGAATCGCGTCGGGGTAGGGCAGTTCCGCGGGAAGCAGTTCGGTTACGTCGCCGCCGATCCAGCGTGTATCGGCGATCAGTCGACGGATTTCGGTTTCCGAGTTTCGCACATCGCGTCGCGAATTTGCCAGTTCCGTTTTACGAGTTTGCACTGACGATCGGGCTCGTGAAAGCTGGTTGGGCAAAGAGTCCAGTTCCGAGCGTCCCTCGAGACGATTCAGGACTTCTTGGCCGCGTTCGACGTTACGATTCCGTTGAAGGTAGGCCGAGCGGTCGAAGTACAGCTGCCAGTAGGCATTGATGACGGCCAACAATTCATCCTGAAGTTCACCATCGAAGGTTTCCCACGCGGCTCCACCGGCGGCTTGGGCGATCAAGATCTGAGCTTGATTCACGTATTGCCCACGTCCTCGAAGAAGAGGTTGAGTCACATTCAGGGCCAGCGTTGCCGTCCCTTGGTCTTGCGGTGAAAAGAAGTTTGAATTGCTATTTTGGAATCCGAGAGTCTGATTCAATTCCCACTGAGCACCATTTCGGGCTCTGCGGCGAAGGCCCAGATCGGCACTCCAGATGTTGTCTCGCAGGAAGGATTCGCCGTTTCCTACCGTCAGCGTGTTTCCGACCGGATCGTTTCGGTCTTCGAATTGGCTTTGCACAAAACCGATGGCATCAAATTCGGAATCCGCTTCCACGACCTGTAGCTCACGAATCAGCGGCTCTTGAGAGATCGCTTGAATTCGCGGACTTCGCTGAAGGGCTCGGTAGACCAGAATGTTGGAATCGATCGTCTCTCCGGGCAGTGAAGCGTCCAGTGGCGAGGCGACTTTCTCTCTCCACCACGTCAATGAATCGTCGGCTTGCAGTACGGACGTCGCGGGTTGCGAAGTCGGCCTCGTCGCGGGTATCTTTGGACTTTTACTCTGACTGCCGGCGACGGGCCACGGTTTGGATGGCTCTGAACTCCAGTTCGATTTGGCGGCCTTCGCTGGAGAAGCGACAGGCCGCGGATAGTATTCTTTCTCCGGCGTCGTCTGAGCGTCGTTTCCTGTTTGCTTTTGTATGTCTTTCAGGAAATCATCGATCTCACCCGGGGCATCTTGCAGTCCACCGGCGGTTTGGCTTTGCTGGGCTGGGGCAATCAAATCAATCGCCTGTCCGGTGCGCTGTCCGCTCTGCGTGACGGCCGGCACCTTTGAAAAGCGCTTCTTTGCATCGTTGAAATGCTTACTGTATTCCGCGCTGAACTCGGGTAATGCATTGGTTTGCTTGCTCGTCGCAGCGTTCTTCAATGATCGCAAACTTGTTGCTTCTGGGGGTTGCCAAGCCGACTGCATCGGCGGTAATTCCCGAATCTCTTGGGCCTCACAGGGCAGAGAACAGAACAACAATACAAACACAGGAATGACTGTAAAATCCCGCATCACGAAATACTCCAGCAACGAAACTAGGCAGGGCATGTGCTTTGTTTTTCGCCGCATGATCGGGTCAGGCGTTAGAACGACTACTAGTGTGACAATGGAATTATCTGGAACTGCCGGATCGATCGTAACAACAGTTATTTCTTAACAGCGTGCGCCGTCGAAATCAGATCGACTGCTGGAACCGATTCAATCGATACATTTTGACTTGCCCGCAAAGTCGTCGTCCACGAGCCCCTACAAACTGCCTGACGGAGAAAGATCAAGCCGAAAGCCCCATAAAAACTTAGAGTTAAGGAGACCCACCTACAATCCATGGTCCCATGAATAAACCTCTAGATTACATTGCCCGCTGCCTTGCGCGGCTTCAAAACAACGAACTGATCTCGGAGTATGAACTCCTAGAGCTGGAAGAGCGCGTCCTCTACGACGCTTCGCCCTTGGGCGTCGTGGCTGAAGAACTGGACCCCTCGGTTCAGGCTAGCGAAACTCCCATGGAAGATCTCCAAGCGGCGATCGAAACCAGTGAGCCCGTATCTCCGTTCCAAATCGAACAGCAGATCGCAGATGAACTCAGCGAGCTCGATGCCATCATCAATGGTGCAGAACTTGCCACTCAAGCCAGCATTGTCTTCGATGGAAGCGACGTGGGCCTCGGTGGGGCAGAAATCAATGGCCTCGCCATCAAGTCGACTCCTTCCACGGAGACTGCTCCAAGCCTACCGGATTCTACTCTCATCGATTCACCTCCCACTGGTCTATCCACCGGCCTTGAGATCAATACCGACGGCGGCAACGACGCGTTCTTTATTTCTGACGGTGGTCTGTCAGAGGACTTATCGGCCACCACTGTTGAAGTTCGCTTTGCCGCAGATCCGGAAACAACGGGTCAGAACGTGGCATTCTTCTCGTACAACGTCGGCAATGAAGATTTGCTTACGGTACAAATCGATTCCTCATTCAATGGTTTGGAACTGGACTTCGGTACCGGAGATTTGGTATTCGCGGACGAGATCGACTATGTCGAGGAACTTATCGACGGCGAAATTCATACGCTCAGCGTTACTTGGGACGGCGCCAGTGGCCAGTGGGCTGTTTACATCGACGGACAGTTCGTTGAAAGCGGAAACGGTCTGGCATTCGGTGAAACGCTCGACACAACCTCGGGCCAATTCGTCTTTGGTAATGAGCAGGATGGTCTCGACACCAACACCCCCTTTGATCCAACCCAAGCTCTATCAGGAACTTATTTTGAAGCGCGTGTCTTCGACGACGTACGGACTGCCGATGAAATCTTACAAAACTATCAACACAAGCTTGACCTGACGCCTTCTGAAGCCGCTGATATCGGATTGCTTGCCAACTATCAATTCGATGGCCTCGTGAACAATCAAGTTGTCGACACGGTCAGTGGCAACAACTTAAGTATTGGTCATGGAAACATCTCGGGCTTCATCGCGAGCACTGTCGTTGGCGATTTGCACATCGCTGAAAACTCCGCCAATGACACCAGCGTTGGTTTTGTTGTACCGCATGAAAACCCGGATTCGTTTGAAGAGTCGTTCACGTTCAGGCTGACCGACGATGCCAATGGTCGATTCACAATCGACAGCGAAACCGGGAGGATTAGCGTCCTCAATGGTGTGCAGTTGGACCATGAAACCGACACGACTCACAACGTGACCGTTGAAGTCACTGAGGGGGAAGACAATCTCTTTAGCGAAGTGTTTACCATTGCCGTCGATAACGTTAACGAAGCTCCAGAGTTTAGAAACATTGGCCCCGATGTTAGCTTCACCCCAGGGGGTGACCCAGTCGTTTTAGATCCAACGATCACCGTTTTCGATCCCGAACTGTCAGCAATTAATGAGTTCAATGGTGCTTCGTTAACGATTCAGCGAGTTGGAGGGCCCAACTCTTCTGATCAATTCGTAGCCGCCGGAACGCTCGGCGCATTAGATCAAGGAACGTTTCTGAGATTCGATGGCGAACCTGTTTTGGGACAAGTCGTAACAGCCGGTAATGGCGTACTGGTCCTTAATTTTGGAGGCAACGCTAACAATGACGACGTCAACGCTGTATTGCAGTCGATTGCCTTTCTTAACACCAATGACAATCTGGAAGGTACCATCGAGCTGGAATGGACGTTTTCTGATGGGATGTTTCAGGACCAAGGATCCGGCGGAGTGCAGTCCACGACACGTGTCGTAGTCGTCGAGCCAGCTGTCACGGCCCCTCCAGAGACCCTCGAGACAACCGTCAGCGAAATTGAGGACGCAGATTCGATTGAGGCACCACTTTCTGGAAGCGGCACCGGGTTCGTTACCGAATTCAGTATCGACTCATTGCCTGATAACGGGAACCTATTCGCCGATGCTGCTTTGACAGTCCCCGCCCTAGTCGGGAACAATTTGCCTTCTGCAGAGGCTGCCATTGGGACGATCAACATTGCATCTGTCAATGAAGCTCCAGAAGCTGCCAACGACAGTTTTGTCATCAACGAAGAAGGCGTCCTGAACAACCAACTGCTCAACAATGACACGGATGCCGACGGCGACTCCCTGCAAGTCAACACGACGCCCGTCACTGGACCGTCCAACGGAACCCTCAAGCTCAACAGCAACGGAACGTTCACCTACAGGCCCGCTGAGGACTTTTCTGGCACTGATTCATTCACCTATGAAGTCAGCGATGGAAATGGCGGAACGGCTCAAGCAACCGTGACCATCAAAGTGACGCAAGTCAACGATGCTCCGGTAGCCAACGACGACAATTTTAGTGTCGCTGAAGACGGCATGCTCAGCGATGACCTGCTGTCCAATGATAACGACGTCGATGGCAACACCCTGCAAGTCAACACGACGCCTGTCACTGGACCGACCAACGGGACCCTCCAAATCAACACCAATGGATCGTTCATCTACACGCCGAATGACAACTTTGTCGGTATCGATTCATTCACCTACCAAATCAGTGACGGAAATGGCGGAACCGATCTTGCCACCGTGACCATCGATGTCGGCGCAACCAATGATGCTCCAGAGGCTACCGATGACATTTTCAGTGTCAACGAAGATGGAATGCTTAGCGATCAACTGCTGACTAACGACAGCGATATTGACGGCGACACCCTGTCAGTCAACACGACGCCAGTGGTTGGGCCAAGTAATGGAACGCTGGTGCTGAACTCGGACGGATCATTTGTTTTCACGCCAAATGCAAACTTCAACGGCGTTAATTCCTTTACGTATGAGATCAACGACGGCAATGGTGGAATCGCTACTGCAACGGTCGAAATCACAGTTGTCGCGATCAACGATGCGCCCGTATTTTCGAACCTTGGCGAACCAGTCACTTATACACCTGGCGGACCTGCGGTATCGCTGGATACTGACGTTACGATATTCGACCCGGAACGCTCACTCTCTGACAACTTTAACGGCAATTCACTGACAATCGGCCCCGCTACCGATGGACACACAATCGGCATCAATGGGAACGCTGTCTCAGACGGCGATCCCATCAGCATCAACGGCACGGCCATCGGTGAAGTAAGCTTCAATGCCGATGGAACTCAAAGTTTCAGCTTCAATGGAGCCGCGACAAACGCATTGGTTAACGAATTTTTACAATCGTTGACTTATGAGTTCACCGGCACGGTCCCGCCGACGAGTGTCGATGTGGATTGGAGATTTGAAGATGCTGGCGGGCTTTTCGATACCGGAACCACGACCGTCAACTTCACCGCCAACCAACTCCCTCTGGTTGACCTAAATGGATTTGGCGTCGATGGCACAGATGTATTGCTGACTTTCATTGAAAATGATGACCTTACAAACATCGCACTTGACGCAAATATCGCCGATCTTGGTGAAAACGACATCACGCGACTGAACCTCGATGCAGTTGGCTTTTCGGCTATCGGCGACTCGGAATTGGTCTTGGGTGGAGTTTCGATTACCAGTGGAATCGCATCTAGTGGAACGATTGAAATCGACGGATCTACCATCGCCTACAACTACGATGGTGGCGACGAACTATCGTTTACCAATAGCGCCGGATCCGGTGAGCCCATCCCAGAGAGCAGCTTGGCGGAACTGGTTCGTTCAATTCAGTATCGAAACCTCAGCGAAGATCCAACGGCAGGCAGTATCGGCTTCCGGTTCACCGCTGAAGATGCTGTCGGTCAATTGTCGGAAACGGCAACGTCTACTGTGGAAATCGTTTCAGTCAACGACGCTCCGGTCGCGACTGACGATATCTTTAATGTCGACGAAGATGGCGTCCTCAGTGATCAACTGCTATCCAACGATAGCGATATCGATGGCGGCACGCTAACCGTCAGCACGACGCCTGTTGTCGGCCCAACCAACGGAATCGTCCAACTCAACAGCGACGGAACCTTCACCTACACGCCGAATGAAAACTTCGTT
>CAZDZX010000003.1:0-9612 GCA_964510005.1 uncultured Pirellulaceae bacterium | reverse complement strand
CGTCCAACTCAACAGCGACGGAACCTTCACCTACACGCCGAATGAAAACTTCGTTGGAACTGATTCATTCACTTACGAAATATCGGATGGAAATGGCGGAACCAGTCAAGCAACCGTGACCATCGATGTTGCTGCGGTCAACGACGCTCCCGTCGCGACTGACGACATCTTCACCATCGACGAAGATGGTGTCCTCAGTGATCAGTTGCTATCCAACGATAGCGATGTCGATGGCGATACGCTTGCCGTCAGCACGACGCCAGTTGTCGGTCCAACCAACGGAACCGTCCAACTCAACAGCGACGGAACCTTCACCTACACGCCGAATGAAAACTTCGTCGGCTCTGATTCATTCACTTACGAAGTATCGGATGGCAATGGCGGAACCGCTCAAGCAACCGTGACGATCAATGTCGCAGCGGTCAATGATGCCCCCGTGGCAACAAACGACAACTTTGATGTCGACGAAGATGGTGTCCTCAGCGATCAATTGCTGTCCAACGATAGCGATATCGATGGCGATACGCTTACCCTCAGCACGACGCCAGTTGTCGGTCCAACCAACGGAACCGTCCAACTCAACAGCGACGGAACCTTCACCTACACGCCGAATGAAAACTTCGTTGGAACTGATTCATTCACCTATGAAGTATCAGATGGAAATGGCGGAACCGCTCAAGCAACTGTGACAATCAATGCCGTAGCGGTCAATGACGCCCCAGCCTTAACTGGACCTAGCAACTTTGTTAAAACCGAAAATGAAACTCCCGGGTTCCAACTGGAAGCGGAAGACGTTGAAGGAGATTCGTTGGCATTCAGCATTGTCGGCGGTGTCGACGCAAACAATTTCCAAATCGATGAAGCAACGGGCGAACTCCAACTGAACACGCCTCCAGATTTCGAAAACCCGAATGACTCTAACAACGACAACACCCAAGAAGTTGTCGTCCGTGTCACCGATGCCGCCGGAGACTCTGACGATCAGGCGGTCACCATCACGATTGACAACGTCGACGAAGCCCCTTTCATTGATCAAAATGCGGTCCTTCAAGTCAACGAGTTCACTGAAGAGACCATCCTTTCTACGGAACTTTCCGCGTCGGACGTCGATACGACTCCCGAACAGATTGTTTTCACGTTGACGTTGCTGCCCGCAGACGGAGAACTACTGCTTGATGGAGAAGTCCTTCAAGCCGAAAGCACCTTCACCCAGCAGGACATCAACTTTGGACTGATCTCCTATCGCAACTTGAACTCAACCCTAAGCGACAGCTTCGAGTTCGAAGTCTCCGATGGCACCACGACACTCTCCGACAACACCTTCAACATTGCGATCGAACCCGTTCGATCAAGTAGCGTTGATGACAGCTTTGTTGTTGACGAAGACCAGTCGCTGACTGGAAATGTGGCTGACAACGATGAAGTTTTTGACGGATCCTCTTTCGTTTTGGATCAGGCTCCAAATTCGGCTCAGTCGTTCACCTTGAATCCCGATGGCTCGTTTAACTACCAGCCTCTGCCAGATTTTAATGGGTCCGACAGTTTCACCTACTCGCTAGTTTCGTCTGACGGAACCATCACTGTCAGCGAAGTTAACATCACCGTCAATCCGATCAACGATATTCCTGTAGCGGTATCGGATCAGTTTGAAGTGGGGCAAGAGGGTAGTGTGTTGGACATCATTTCCAATGATAGCGATATCGATGGCGACGGGATCGTTGCCATGCTTGTTCAACCGCCAACTCAGGGAACGTTGAGCTTCCTGCAAGATGGTTCGCTCTTCTTCCAGCCATTCGAAGATGCATCCGGCACAGACACCTTTACCTATGTTCCATCGGACAATTTCTCTACCGGAGAAGCGGTCACCGTCACGATCGATATTAGTGAGCCTCTGATTCCGGGGAACGCGCCGGGCGTCAGCGTGAATGACGGACAGGATGTAACGGTTATTGATTCTTCTCCAACCATCGAAGAATCGACCACGATGGCAGATGAAATCCTTGACAGAAGCTCCTCGATCGGTGAAACCACAACTCCGGAGATCGCGGCCCAGGACTCCAACCTTGGTTCGCTGCGGGACACAAGCCCCAGCGGCATTGAACAGAACTCAAATGGTGACGGAGCCAACACCTTTGAAGGAGTTGCTGGCGAAGTCGAAGTCGAAGTCGAAACAAGAAGCTTCGATGAATTCTCGCTGAATGATCGAATCGATTTGATTACCAATCGACAGCTCGCCGTCGACATCCTACGACACATTGCCAATGGAATCGATCAAGCTGCCGCGACAGGTGAAGAAATCGATCGGATCCGTCAATCGATTGGTCTGTCGGTGGCCTTTGATGCCAACTATCTGTTTGATCAGATTCAAGAGCTAGAGAACCTGCCATCCTTTGATGCCACGTTTGGAAAACTCGAAATGACTTTGGGTGCCGTCACGGTCGTCGGTTCCGCCGGTTACATCTTGTGGGCTTTGCGAGGCGGAGTTCTAGTAGCGGCAGCTTTGGCACAACTGCCTGGCTGGACCAACTTTGATCCACTTCCCCTGCTCGATTCGGTTGAAAGATCATCGGGCAAAAAGGACGAAGAAGATCTCACCGGATACTTCGGAGCCTGAGCAGAACAAGCTTGAAAAGCAGTCGATCGCGGGACTGCTCCACCTGCCAAAAACTCAGTTTTCGACCAAAGTTTCGGTTTCGACGAATCGACGGCGTAGGCGGTCAAGTAAACTCCGGTCTGCACCCAGCTCCTGAGCTCGGTCAAAATCCTTTTTGGCGGCGTCGGGATAGCCCAGCGCCGCATATTGATAGCCTCGCAGCAGCCAACCGTTTGAATCGTTAGGGTTCTGCTGCACGAACTTTGACAGCGCTCGCGTCTGATTGGTGTAGTCGTTTTTTCCGTAGAACAAGCGAAAGTTCTCAACGACCCAGCCAAACTCATGAAGGTCCAATTGACGAATGCCACCGTCAAGGATTCGGACCGAATCTTCGTACTCACCGTTGGCAAACAGGGCTTGAGAGGCAAACAGCTTCAACAGACCGTTGTCCACATCCAGTGAAACGGCAAGCCCGGCGAAACGCGCCGCATTGCCATAATCGCCACTACGAAAGGCCCGTTCAGCTTGCAGCTGAGTATTGGTGGCAACGTCCAAGCACTCAATCACCACTGCAGCATCCAACTGCAGTGTGCCAACTGCCGGCGCCTCAGGAGCGACCTGCTGTGGGACTGCAGGCGGGACCAAGCCGGCATCCGCGTCAACGGCGGGCTGGCCAAGTTGAATTCGAGTGCGTTCCAATTCTAAGCGAGCTTTTTCAATCTCGATCTGCAAACGCAACAATTCTAACTCGCGAGCCTTCAGATCAAGCTCATCCCCAAGCTGAGGAGCAACGCCCTGCCGCGGCTGAACATTGAGCTGACTTAACGCTTTTTGATACTGATGCTCACGCCAAACTTGTGCCGCAATGCTGCTGCCACCGATCGGCTGCTGAGAGCCGATCGCAACATTCAGACTGGTCCCGGTAATGATCGGAGTCACTCCAACTCCGAATCCGCCGTTCAACCCAAAGGACCGAGTCGTGGGAAATTTTGCGGGACTACGATAGCGGTAGGGAACAAAGGGCTTGCTGGCACTCTTAAACGACTTGCCTGTACTTTTCGTCCCGTTCCTGCTGTAGGGTACCGGACGTTTGGAAAAACTACTTTTGTTTCCACTGGAGTATCGTTTCACACCCGGCGACGAACGAACCGCTGGCTTTGCGGCTTTTGCTCCGCGATTAAAGCTGGGGCTCACCCCGTACTTTTGCCATCCGAAACAGGAAGAGGATGAAAAACCAAACTGCATCAGAACAGCAATTACCACTGCCATCCCAAATCGCATAGCCGAAGTTCGATCAGTCATCCTGTTCACCCACCGTAAGTTCGATTTACTTCTCAGCGTTAGGAGCGGATCCGAACCCGTCTTCTGCTTTCTCGATCGTATCCAAAAGCTCAATCTGGAAGACAAGCGTTTGGTTGGGACCTAAGCGGCCACCCAAACCATAGGCTTTCTCAGACGGGATCACAATTTCCCACTTGCTGCCCACAGGCATCTCTTGGATCGCCGAATTGAATCCTTCGACAAATCCATTGGCGGGGTGAGTGATCGGTTTAATCGTTTTTCCGTTGATTGCCTCAAGCGTCGAATCGAAAACCTTTCCATCGACAAAAGTTCCGTGATAGTTGATTTTCACTTGGTCGGTCGATTTGGGCTTTGCTCCAGTGCCTTCGACCAGCACTTTATACTGAACTCCGCTTGGCAGAACTTTCACGCCTTCCTTTTTGGCATTCTCTGCCATAAAGGCTTCGCCCGCAGCTTTGTTCTTTTCGGCTTCGACTTTGAGTTTAGCCATCAACTCTTGTTGTTTCTTTTGCTGCGAAGCGGTCACGATGCTTCTGAACTTCTCCATCACGGGTCGAAATTCTTCTTGCGTGATCTCGGGTCGCTCGCCGCTCATCGCTTGGCGAACACCGGCGAGGACTTGGTCGGTATCAAGTTTGACACCAGCCGCATCCATCTGAGCCCAAACCTGTGCGATTTGATTGTAAGCCATCAAATAACTGGCTTTCTTGATGGCCTCTTCGTCAGAAATTTCGACAGCCACCTGTGCGGGCTTAATGCCGGCAGCGGGGGCGTCTTGAGCCATCGCTGCAGCTGAAAATGAAATACTGAACAGAATCGAAGTAACGATAAGACGATGTGACATTGTGAATAGCTTTCCTGTCTGAAACACGCCGAGGCGCGGTTGAATTTGATTGCAAAAGTATAGTGAAAGCCACAACATCCGGACAGCACAGGTTTCGATTGGAGTCCAAAAGACTGTTTAATTGCATCTTTTGAGCAATTTTTCACAGAGACACCATGGGGTCGGAACGATTGCGGCATACTCCGCCGCCCCCATCAGAACTTGCCTTCCGGCGAGTCGGGTTCATGCACGCCGCCCCCGCTGCTGAGCGACATTGCCAACTGCTGCATCCCCTCGGCCATCGAGACGCGCGGATAATATCCAAAGTCTCGTTGAGCTCGGCTGATATCAAAGTAATGACTCTTGGCCAATTGTGCGGCAAGAAACCGAGTCATCCGCGGCTCGCGTTTGATGTTGCGCATCTCATGCCACGCTTCCAAAGCATGACCCAATCGATGAGCCCACCGATAAGAAATATGTTTGGTAACTTTAGGGACGCCCGCAAGTTCTAAGATCTCGTTAATCCATCCCCAGCAATTCACCGGATCGCCATGCGAGATAAAGTACGCGCTGCCACAGACCGGCGAACCCACCTCCATGGCCTCGGCCGCCAACACATGAGCCAGTGCTGCGTTCTCCACATACGTCGCATCAATCTGATTGGATCCATCCCCGACTCGCCGCAGTTGCCGCTTTCGAGCACGTTCGATCACGCGGGGAATCAAGTGCCGATCGCCGGGCCCCCAAATCAAATGCGGCCGCAGCGCGCAGGTCATTAACACCCGATCATCATTGGCATCCAACACGCGCTGTTCTGCCAACGCTTTGGAATGAGGATAATGGGCCAGCCAGCGGGTGGCGTAGGGCGCCGTTTCGTTTTGGTTGATCTGATGTTGACCATCAAAGGTCACGCTGGGACTGCTGGTGTAAACCAGCTTTCGCACCGAATGCTTTAAACAGGCATCGATGACATTGCGAGTTCCGATCGTGTTGGTGCTGTGGTACAGCTTCCAAGGCCCCCAGATTCCAGAGATCGCCGCCACATGAAAAACAATGTCTTGGCCTTCGCAAGCCTGTTCGACGGCTTCTGCATTTCGAATGTCGCCACAGGCATGGCGGATCTGGCCTTCGGACATCGCTCCCGAGCGACGAGTCATCGTAGTGACTTCGTAGTTCCGGCTCAAAAGTTCACGGACCAGCCATGTACCCAAAAACCCGTTCGCGCCAGTAACCAGTGCCTTCACAGAATGCCTATATCAAGTTTCAAAACTAAGATGCGATCGGTAAGTCTATCAAAAGAAAGGCTCGCCAACAGGCGATGGATATGCGACAATGGAAATATGAAAACATCCGTGAAATATGTCGCCCAATCGCCGTCTGTGGATCAAGTTGGGGCCGTCGAGCGTGCCAAGCGATTTGCCACCCGCAGCATCAAAAAAGAAGCAAAAATGCAGGGCCTGAAAATGGCCCTCAGCATGATTGACCTGACCACTTTGGAGGGCAGCGACACCCAAGGCAAGGTCAAACAGCTCTGCTACAAAGCCATGCATCTTCACGATTCCGTGGCAGGCCTGCCCACCGTTGCTGCGGTCTGCGTTTACCCCAATTACGTTTCCCTCGCGCACCAGCAGCTCAAAGGCTCCGGCATCAAAGTCGCCTCTGTGGCGACCGCCTTTCCCAGCGGGAACTCATCTCTGGAGATCAAACTTTCGGATGTCGAAATGGCCGTCCAACAGGGCGCCGATGAAATCGACATGGTTATTTCGCGGGGCAAGTTCCACGCTGGAGACTACCAATACGTCTTCGATGAAATCGCCGCGGTCAAAGAAGCCTGTGGCATGTCGCGGCTCAAGGTCATCCTCGAAACCGGTGAACTGGGAACCCTAGACAACGTTCGCAAAGCCAGCGACATTGCCATCGCAGCTGGTGCGGACTTTATCAAAACCTCGACCGGAAAAATCAAACCCGCGGCCACGATGCCAGTCACCCTAGTGATGCTCGAAGCCATCCGTGACCATTTCTTTGCCACTGGCGAGATGGTGGGCATGAAACCCGCTGGCGGAATCTCGAAAGCAAAATTGGCATTGCACTACTTGATCATGGTCAAGGAAACTCTAGGTCAAGAATGGCTCACGTCAGAGTGGTTCCGATTCGGAGCCAGCAGTTTGGCCAACGACGTGCTCATGCAGATCGTCAAACAGCAAACCGGCGCCTACCAATCTAAAGACTATTTCTCGATCGATTAACGGACATCGGCAAATCTTCTCTCGCAACCACATCTGAATCCATGACTTCAACGGCCACCAACTGGGACCTTGTTCCGGCACCTGAAAGCACCGCCCACATTTCAATTGCGGACAGTTACTCGCTGTTCATCAACGGAAAATTCGTCCCCTCTTCAGGAGACGAACATTTTCCCACCATCAATCCGGCGACCGAAGAAACACTTTCGCAGATCACCGAAGCCACTCAAGCCGATGTCGACAAGGCCGTCAAAGCCGCCAAATCGGCTCAACAGAAAGTCTGGTCCAAGACCTCAGCCCGCGAACGGGGCAAGTACCTGTTTCGCATCGCTCGACTGATCCAAGAGAAAGCCCGCGAATTGGCGGTCATCGAATCGCTTGATGGCGGCAAACCGATCCGCGAATCTCGCGATGTCGATGTGCCACTGGCAGCTGCCCACTTCTTTTACTACGCCGGTTGGGCCGACAAACTCCAATACGCTTTCCCAAATCGGAAAACCGAGCCCTGGGGTGTGGCAGGCCAAGTCATTCCTTGGAATTTTCCGTTGTTGATGGCCGCGTGGAAAATCGCACCGGCACTGGCGACAGGAAACTGCGTCGTGATCAAGCCTGCGGAAACGACGTCGTTAACCGCCATGAAGCTGGCCGAAATCCTGCAAGAAGCCGAACTGCCCGCCGGAGTCGTCAACATCGTGACCGGCCATGGACCCGTCGGTGCCCACATCGTCAATCATGACTCGGTCAACAAAGTCGCCTTCACGGGATCGACGCGAGTCGGGAAACAGATTCAAGAATCCATCGCCGGAACCGGTAAAGGCTGCACCTTGGAGCTTGGCGGAAAAGCCGCCAACATCATCTTCGAAGATGCTTCCATTGACCAAGCCGTCGAGGGCGTCATCAACGCGATCTATTTCAATCAAGGCCACGTCTGCTGTGCCGGCAGCCGCTTGTTCATTCAGGAATCCGTCAAAGATATCGTGCTGAAAAAGCTTAAGCATCGGATGCAGAGCCTGATCGTTGGCGATCCGTTAGACAAAAACACCGACATTGGTGCAATCAATTCGTCCAAGCAACTTGGCACGATCCAAGACTACATTCAAATCGGCAAAGACGAAGGGGCGGCATTCTATCAGCCTACCTGCGACCTTCCGAAGAAAGGATACTGGTGTGCACCCACACTGTTCACCGACGTGGCTCAGTCCAATCGCATTGCCCAAGAAGAAATCTTTGGTCCCGTGCTGGCCGTTCAGACCTTTCGCACCGTCGCGGAAGTCATCCAAAAGGCCAACAACACGCCCTACGGTTTGTCTGCTGGAGTTTGGACCGACAAGGGCTCTAAGATTTTCAACATGACATCGCAAATGCGTGCCGGTGTCGTGTGGGCCAACACGTTTAACAAATTCGATCCGACATCGCCATTCGGTGGCTACAAAGAAAGCGGGTTCGGTCGCGAGGGCGGCATGCACGGTCTTTCGGCTTATCTCAAATCATAATTTTTGGCTGTAACTTCAGCGACACGTTTTAACATGGCAAAAGAAAAACAAAGCTCCAACGGTCGTCTTCCCGTTGCGAAGACCTACAAGCTGTTCATCGGCGGCGCCTTTCCTCGCACCGAATCCGGGCGCACCTATTCGCTGACCGCTGGCAACAAACCGATCGCCAATATGTGTTTGGCGTCCCGCAAAGACGTCCGCAATGCGATCGTAGCAGCCCGCGCCGCCCAACCCGGGTGGGCAGGGCGATCCGCCTACAACCGCTGCCAGATCCTGTACCGCATCGGCGAAATCCTTGAAGGCCGACGGGACCAGTTCATCGGCGAACTCAAAACGATGGGCCTGAAGGCTGCCGAGGCATCCGCCGAAGTCGACATGAGCATCGACCGACTGGTCTATTTTGCGGGCTGGTGCGACAAGTACCAACAGATTTTCAGTTCCGTCAATCCAGTCGCGTCCTCTCACTTCAACTTCTCAGTGCTCGAACCCATGGGAGTCGTGTTCATTGTCGCCAATGAGCAAAGTCCGCTGTTGGGGCTGGTATCATTGATGGCCCCCGTGATTGCTTCGGGAAACACCTGCGTGGTGTTGGCCAGCAATCAGCGTCCAATGTCATCAGTGACGCTTGCCGAAGTCATGTCAACATCCGATGTACCCGGCGGAGTTGTCAACATTCTGACAGGATCGCTGGACGAGCTTGTCGAGCATTTTTCGATGCATCTTGACCTTAACGCGATCGCCTTTGACCGCGACGAGCCTGAGGCCTTCGACCAAGTTCAAAAAGCCGCGACCGGCAATCTGAAACGGGTGCGGAAATACTCAATCGATTGGACGTCCGACGAAGGCGAATCACCTTGGCTGATCGAAGATTTTTGCGAAACCAAAACGACGTGGCATCCTATCGAGAAAATCACGGAATCCGGTTCCGGCTATTGAGAAGAGAAACCTGCGGCTTAGTCTCCAACCGGCAACGCTTAAGCAGAAAGTTTGTAGCACCGCCTTCAGAGTGATTCGCGTGCAAGGTTGATTTCGCTTGCAAGCCAATACTTTTGGAACGAGCTGGGTGTCAAACCGGATTACTTGGCCCTGACTGTGTGGCGGTACCGCTTTGCTCAATCGGGTTCTGAGTCGCGATCACTAAAAACGGAGCCGGCAAAC
>CAZDZX010000002.1:22134-46969 GCA_964510005.1 uncultured Pirellulaceae bacterium | reverse complement strand
ATCAACGGGAATTCCACAACCGATTTATTCGCGTGCATTTGCGTCCATTTGCGGTTCTATATTTTCGTTGCGCAACGGACCGAAACGAAATCGGGTACCACCTACTTCCACGCGAACTTTGAACCGGTCAATTGTTCGAAGGCTTCGATGTACTTCGAACGCGTGCGATCGACAATCTCTGCGGGAAGCTCAGGAGGCGGACTGTTTTTGTCCCAAGTCGTCGTTTCCAAATACTCTCGCACAAACTGCTTGTCGTAGGACGGTTGATTCTGCCCGACGGTGTATTGATCCGCAGGCCAGAAGCGGGAACTGTCCGGCGTCAGCACTTCGTCGATCAAAATCAGCTTACCGTCCTGGAATCCCCACTCCAGTTTTGTGTCGGCAAGAATGATTCCGCATTCGGCCGCGTGCTTGGAACCGCGCTGGTAAACCTGAATACTTTTTTGCTTGAGCTCTTGGGCCACCTCCGGAGCGACGGACTTCGTCATCTGCTCAAACGAAATATTCTCATCGTGCCCAGTCTCCGCTTTGGTTGCCGGCGTAAATAGCGGCTCATCAAAGGCAGCGCAATTGGGCAAACCCGAGGGCAAAGAAATTCCGCAAACCGCTCCGGAACTCTGATAGTCTCGCCAGCCAGAGCCCACCAGATAGCCACGGACCACGCACTCAACCGGCACAACCTCGCATTTTTTGACGATCATCATGCGGCCGGCAAGCTGTTCGGCATCCAGCCCTGCTGGGATCTGCGAAGCCTCTAGATCCTCGACTCGATCAGAAACGAGGTGATTTTCGACTCCCAGATAGTCGAACCAAAACTTGCTCAACTGAGTCAACACCCGGCCTTTATCGGGAATTGTGGTGGGAAACACCCAATCAAAGGCGCTGATCCGATCGCTGGCCACCATCAGATAATGCGTGTCCAAATCGTAAATGTCTCGGACCTTGCCCTGTTTTAATAATGCCATGTCTTGCCTAACTAATTTGTGACTTCCATGAAGATAACCAGGCATAATGCAAACCAAAAGCCGGTGTGTTAGAATCCTTGTTTTAAGCGATTGAACCGTCGGGTTGGACAGCTAATGGGCGAATTTAGGTTTCGGCTCCCCAAAGAATGGGAGCCCGGTCCCAATCAGGCCAAATCGATACATGTGATTGGGCTTGATGGCATCGCTGCGCCCTGCCGCGTAAATGTCGATGATGGCATCCTTTCGATCGTTCGCAATCAGGACGATTCGGGAAAAGTCTTCATTGCATTCCCCTTCGATGATTTTGGCGAACTGACCGTCGGAACCGGCACCCTGCCCGAATCCACAGAGCCCTATCGGTTGGTGGTGGAACTGGCACGGGGAACTTTAAATCGACTTCGCAACCAGATTTCGATCTGGCAGCAGGGCAGCCTTGAGATCGATGACACCGTTACTGAGCAGATCGTATCGGCGACCCGATTGCTCAGCGAAGCCATCATGCAGGAAGATCAGGACCTCTCGGATCGGGACGCCCGTGCGTCTCTGCAGATATCGATGGCGGCCACGTTTAATGTGAGCCATCAATTTGGCCAGCACGTTTCCCGGTATCGAAACACCCAACAAGATTTACCTCGCTTTTGGTTGGCCAATTCGGTATCCACCAACCTCGAAGGTCCTGCCGATTACTCGTCGCCGCACTTTCATTTGGTGCGGGTCAAACCCGAACAAGCCGACGCCGCAGCAAAAATCGATCGCAAGCGGATGATCGTAGGTCCCTTCTTGGACGCCAGCCCAGGCGGCATGGAGCCGGATGTTGTCGGGCTGGACGATTTTCTGGCGCGAAAAGACTTCATCTTGAACCGCTGCCGCAAAGCCATTCGGCAACTTAATCCCTCCACTTCTCTGCTGCACGTGGTTAGCGGCTTGAACGGAATGGGGCATCGCAGACTCAGCTACCCCCAACAAACGCAGCTCACCAGCGAGATGCTGAACTTGATCGACGAAAGCCAAGTCGACGTGCCGATGATGGTCAGCTTTGACTATCCGTTTGCGGAACGACTGGCGACCGCCGTGGGAGGAATTCATCCGCTTCAAATCGCCGACTCTCTGCTCCGTCAGGGAGTGAACGTGAATTTCGTCGGGCTTGATGTCAATCTGGATTACTGGCCCTGCGGCAGTGTCATTCGGGATCCGCTTCAGTGGATCGAAATGATTGACCTGTGGTCGCAGTTGGGGCTGCCATTGATCATTAACCTGAGGATGCCCACTGGGGAGCGAATGGAAAACCCTCCCAAAGCCGACGGCAAAGAGAAAGGGAAGGGCAAATCAAGCGCCGCACGAATCAATGAATTCCGCAGCGACATGTCCCATCAACAACGCCTGCATTTCATTGAGAAAATTATCCCAGTTCTGATCGCCCGCCCCATCGTCCATGGCTTAGTGTGGACTCAGTGGCGAGACCAAGATGACCTGCGATATCCATTCGGCGGCCTCGTGGGAGCCGATGGCGAGTCCAAGAAGGTGCTGGATTCGATCGGGACCGCGATATCGGTCATGAAATCGTAAATAGCCCAACCCGCTGAAAGCAACAGGGGCAAAGCATTGAAATGAGGGGCCTTTTCGCTGCCCCTCATCCACGCTGCCCCCTCATCCAGGCCCTTGATCGAAAATTAATCGTTCACGTGCGTTTCTAGGAAGCGAGCCAAACGATGGAAGTCGCTGTCGGCATCGATGTAACGCACGACCGTGACCAACGTCTCTGGATCGACCAGTTTTTCAAAAGGCTCGTAGTGCAAATCGAGCTGCCCCGAAACACTGACCATCACGCCGTTGAGCTTTTCTTCGGCTAGGGCGCGGAAAGCACCGACGCCCAACTGGCTGCCCAGCATCGCATCAAAGGCATGTGGTTGTGCACAGCGGGATTCATAACCCAACTGCAGACCTTTGATCAAACGAACGCGGCCGGTTTTGTCGTTGTAGCATTGCTGGACCGCTTTGCTCATCACCGAAAATAGGCTGACTTGTGAGATGTTGATGTGACCGTGATCGTCCCGTTCAACGCCTTCCACAAAACTAAAGGGCAGGAACTCGGCAAGGCCTTCGGCCATTACGATCACGCCGTACTCTTTGCCTTCGCTTTCACGGGCCAGCACGGTTTTTACGATTCGATCGCAAACCCGTTCCATGTCCATGCACTGTCTCGTTTTCTTGTCACCGTTGGAATCGGTGTACTCTTCTTCGACCAGATATCCGGCTTTGATGTCTTCGACACTGATCACCAAACTGGCTTCGCCGGCAATGGCAGCACCATAAGACAACCAACCTGCGGAACGGCCCATCGTTTCCGTCAGGAAGTACGAGCGGGTTGCTTCGGCGTCGTGCAACAGCGTTCTGATTTCGGTCGCCAAGAAATTGACAGCCGTAAAGAACCCGAAGGTGAAATCAATTCCGTGATAATCGTTGTCGATCGTTTTGGGCAAGTGAACGACTGGAATCGTCTTTTCGGAATTGTATTTTTCTTGGTAGAGCTTGAACTTGTTGGCGGTTTTCAGAGTATCGTCACCGCCGATCGAAATCAGAGCATCCACGCCCAACGACTTAAGGGCTTCTGAAACGCGCCCCATGGGGGCGACTTTATCGGAATCATCTAAGTCATCGGGATGGCCGATCATCTTGCCGGGATTGGCGCGAGCCGTCCCGATCATGATGCCTTGCGAGTTTCGAGTCCGTCGCAGAACGCGGTGAGTCAGCTTAATGAAAGCCTTGTCTTCTTCGAGCTCTGTTGAGCCGTCATATTCCATCAGCATGGAATATCCATGCTTGATTCCAATGACTTCAACACCGGCTCGCAGGAACGAGTGAGCTGCCGCAGAGATGACTGCGTTGGCAGCGGGTGCCGGGCCGCCGGCAAACAGAATCGCAACACGCTTGAAGGAGTGATCAGGACGTGTCGGAGGGGAAAGAGTGTTCGCCACTTGGAAGCCTCATTTTGGTGGTCAATTGACAATCCGGCGGTTCCGGTAGTGTCTGAGACTACCGATTTTAGTGAACTGCTGCGAATTTCAAGAGACACTTGCAAAGGTTTGGCATATCGAGCTTTCCTCGAAGTCCGCGGCCCTAGTATATGTGAAACTCAGCACCGCCAAAGCGGCTCATTGCGCCTCGAATCGCCTTTCCTTCAACGCATTGGTAAAGCTTACCGGCTACGTTTTTTTGGAATCTGAAACCCTCAGCCGAAACCTCAACAGGAAATGGCATCAAAGTACAAAACCCGACGTGTCAGCAAGGGATCGTTCCCTCGTGGCACATCGGGTTATGATTCAAATCTGCACAGAGCAGCCCGATTTCAGCACACCTCAATCAGGCAAGGTACTCACGTTCGACCCATTTGGTATCGATGGTACCGGCACCGAACTCGTCGGTCAGCAACACTTCTTTCAGGAACGAGGCCGTGGTGTAGATGCCTTGGACTCGCAATTCATCCAAAGCACGAGCCATGCATTGAATCGCCTGCTCTCGTGTCGGTTGATGCACGATCAATTTGCCGATCATCGAATCGTAGTGCGGCGTCACCGTGTATCCCGAGTGAACATGCGAATCCCAACGAACTCCCAAACCACCGGGGATGAAAATCTGTTCGATTTTACCGGGCGAGGGCATAAAGTTCTTGTCCGGATTCTCTGCGTTGATCCGACACTCGATCGCAGCACCGTTGCACTGAATGTCGTCCTGAGTGAATCCCAGTTTTTCTCCCGCAGAGACACGGATCTGCTGCTGGATCAAATCGATTCCAGTGACCAGTTCCGAAACCGGGTGCTCGACCTGAATCCGTGCGTTGACTTCGATAAAGTAAAACTTGTTGTCTTTGTCGACGATAAATTCGACGGTACCCGCGTTGTGATAATTCGCGGTTTTCACCATCCGAACTGCCGCCGCACAGATGTCGTTTCGAACGTCCTCTGGAAGCGTCGATGAAGGACTCTCTTCGATCAGTTTCTGGTGTCGACGCTGAGTCGAACAATCGCGTTCCCACAAGTGAACCACGTTTCCGTGGGTATCGGCCAGAACCTGCACTTCGACGTGGCGAGGTTTGTCGATGAACTTTTCCAGATAGACACCGGCGTTTCCGAAAGCGGCTTCGGCTTCCTGGGCAGCCTGTTCGATGGCGCTTTTGAGTTCGCCTTCGTCGGCTGCGATCCGCATGCCTTTACCACCACCACCGGCGGTGGCTTTGATCAAAATCGGATACCCAATTTCCTTGGCGTCCTTCACGGCTTGATCGCCATCGGTGATCAGACCGGCACTACCGGGCACAACCGGAACTTCGGCTTTGCGAGCCAAATCACGAGCCCGGTTTTTGTCGCCCAGCATTTCCATCGCTTCGGGAGTTGGCCCGATGAAATCGAAATCACTGTCGCGACAGACCTGGTTGAATTCAGCGTTTTCGGCAAGGAAGCCGTATCCCGGATGGATCGCTTCCGCTTCGCCGATTTCGGCCGCGCTAATGATTCGATCGTACTTCAAATAGCTTTCGCTAGATTTGATGCCGCCGATACAATACGCTTGATCAGCCAGCTCTAGATACTGGGACCCACGATCGCCTTCGCTAAAAACGGCAATCGTTTCGATTCCCATTTCCTTACACGCGCGAATCACGCGAAGAGCAATTTCGCCGCGATTGGCGATAAGAATTTTTTTATACATGTTGTTGGGAGACTCAGGGCTCAACGCGGAACAATGGCATACCGTGATCAATGGGGTCCCCGTCTTTGACGAGGATTTCTTTGATCGTACCCGACAAACCTGCCGGGACTTCATTGAACAACTTCATGGCTTCGATCAGGCAGACGATCGTATCGTCACTGACATGATCTCCGACTTTGACGAATGCTGGTGACTCGGGCTTGGGCCGCGAGTAAAACGTTCCAATCGCTTCGCTTTTGATGTAGATCGAATTGTCGGCAGCGGCAGGAGCCTCGACTGCTGCACTGGCGCTACCGGCGGCCGCAGCAGTGGCGGGCGCCACCGCTGGCATCGCGGCGATCGTGGGCAGCCCATCAGGACCGCGACGAAGGCGGATACGCTGTTCGGCTTGTCGCAAATCAACTTCGTTGAGTTCATGCTCCTGCATCAACTCGATGAGTTCACGAAGTCGGGAAACGTCAAATATGGATTCGTCTTTATCTTTGGGCATACTGGCCTCTGGTGCTGCAATCGAAGGGACGATTTTAACTCAAATTTTCCGCCTGCCAATTCATAGACAGCTTGGATTTTGGGTGTTTGGTCGGGCATCCTGATCGCAAATGCCCGTCAAATCAAGTCTGATATCAGGGTTGCGACCGGTTTTCTGCGTCAATCGATCTGCGAGTCGAGGATTCCGCTCTGACGACGATAAAAAATCGCTCAACCAGCCTGAAAAAAATCGTTGGAAAGGTCATTCAGGACAACGCAACCGTCATCGGTTACCAGAATGTCGTCTTCCAGCCGGACCCCTCCGATTTCAGGCAGATAAATCCCTGGCTCGATTGTGATCACCATCCCTGAGCTCAATTGGCCATCGAAGGCGGGCGATATAAACGGGGATTCGTGAATCTCCAAGCCAAACCCGTGCCCCAAGCCATGATTGAATTGATCGCCAAAACCCGCGGCTTTGATGAGGCCTCGGGCCGCGGTGTCGACATCTTTGAGGTCGGCTCCATCTTTGACGGCTTCAATGGCGGCCTGTTTGGCATCCGCCACAACCGAGTGAATCTGCTTGATCGAGTCAGGGATCTCCGCAAAAGCGACCATCCGAGTGATGTCGCTGGCGTAGCCGTGAAAATTGGATCCCCAATCCAGCAACATGAATCCGTAACTGTTACACGGATTTCCGGAGGGTCTGTAGTGCGGCATGGCCGAACTGGGCCCCGCAGCCACGATGGGCGCAAAAGAAAAACCGTCGCCACCAAGCTCCCGGATGTTTCTTTCCAGTTCCCATGAAAACTGTTTTTCTGACCAAGACGATTCAAAGCTTTTCAGGGTGGCGATCGCCGCCGCCTGATTGATTTCAATCGACTTCCGAATCAGCAAAATTTCCTGTTCGTCTTTTCGCTGACGCAGGTTTTCGACAATCAGTTTCGAATCCAACAGTTGATTTTTCTCAATCGCTCCCGCGAGGTCGCGATGAAATTCACGGCTCACATGTGACGACTCAATCAGCCAAGCACCGCTGGGGGAGTCCCGCAAGGTTTCAGCGATCAGTTCCAGCATCGATGATTCGAGCGGACGAATCCGAACCGACAGATCCGGGCACTCGGTCGCCGCCTGCGTTGTATAGCGACCATCGGTCAGCAAGGTGCAGCCCGATGCGTCGAAAGCCAGAAACCCATTGCTGCCAGTAAACCCGCTCAGGTAGCGGACATTGACGGGATTGGAAACCAGAAATCCGGCTTCCATGTCTGTGGTCGTCGCGGGCAGACTCTCAACCGCCTGAGTCGCGCTGCCCCAGACTTGGGCGCGCCGCGATTTGAAATCAAATGAAACATCCATGTCTTGATTCTCACCTAACCCTATTGGGCTTCTTCCATTCTCTTTTTGACATCGGCAAAACGTGTATCAATTTGCTTTTGCAACAATCGAGCCCGAATCAAATTGCCGTGCTGTTGCGGGCCTTCGGCTTTAAGCGCTTCAATGGCTTTGAAGTACTCGTGCCGCGATTCCAAAGCACGACCGTAGAGATAACTCAGACCGGGACGCCATCGCTCGCTGTCGGATTCTTCCAGCAAGGTCGGCAGCCAGTTGGCGGCGGTGGACATGCTGCCATTGTCGTAGTGCGATTGAACCATGAAAACGCCCATGTCTCGCCGGACCAGCCGCATCAATTTCTGACGGTTGGCAATCTCGCCGGCGAACTGAGCCGCATTTTGATTGTCGCGATAAATCCCCAACTGCAACTGCAGCATCTTGTCGGTCTTCAACATGTTGATCGTTTGGTCGGAGTACATCAAAACTGCAAAACTCTCGATCGCGTCCCGCGTCCATTGTAAACCTTCACTTTTCTCGAACTTGCCTTTAAAAAAGCGGGCTCGGGAAGTTCGATAGTGAGGAAACCGAATCACGTAGTCTTCTTCGTCGTAATACCACGTGAGCTTTTGAGAAAGAGTGTCATCACTGATCGCTTTGGGCAGCGACTCACCCAGCACTTTTCTGTATTGCTGCGTTCTAGCCGCGATATCCCAACCTCGATATTCCAGCCCTTCGATTTTTGGCAACGCCTCAGCCGTCTTATCGGCTCGATGGATCAACAAAAGTCTCAGATCTCCAACCAGATTCTGCTCCAAAGTCGCCATCCGTTTCGCAACGCCCTCAGTCGGCCAGTACACCAAACCCGCCAGCGATTTCAGATCCTTTTCAACAACCCAATACTTGGTGTTTTCGGCAAGCGATTCCTTGACCGTCAAATCAAGTCCCGAAATCAAACTGGGATCGTTTTGAACATCCGACAACGTCGCCACGATAGAGCCGTCGGGGCCCGGGATCGGCAATCCCATGCGAGTATCAAACAGGTAAAGCTCGCCATCGATCGCGACTCCAACCGCCCATGGCGTAACGGTGTCGTCTTGCTGCGTCGCCAGCATCACGGTCGGCAGATCCGCATGATGACACAATGTCATGAACAGCTTGGCTCGTTCGATGTAGTCTCCGCGACCAAAAATCAGCACGTGCCAAGGCTGGCGACGTGTTCCCGGTTCGGCAATCCCCGATTGAACAAGGCTGTCCCCCTCCATCAAGCGAAGATCATCAATCTCATCTTCATCGTAGGTTGGCGTCGGTTCCAGTTGGATATTTCGCGATGTCCAGTCAAACAGTTTGAGGGCTGTGGCCAACCGAGTGGATTGTTTAGCTTCCAGCTTCGGATGTAGCTTTGCCACCAGCGAACTGACCGGATCCTCGTCGTCTTCATCGGCTTCGAATTCGTCGGCCATCAAACGGTAAAGTTCGAACTGCCCGGGCAGGGAATTGGCAACGACGCGATCCGCGATTTGAGCACACCACACCGAAGACTGTAGATACAACGCATCGGATGCCAGAAACGTGTTGTCGCCGACCAACTGCAATTGCTGAAGACCCGAAAAGGACTCCGGAAGGTCTGCCGCCGTCGCGTCGGTTTCCCATTGGGCTTCCTCAAACCGATCTGCGGAGTAACTGGCCCAGCGGTTCAATCCAAGCGAAACGCTGTTTTCCACTTCCTTCTGCTCGAACTGTCGTTCGTTGAAGGCAAAATCCATCGTGCGAGAAAGGTCCTCAATCCTCTTTTTTGAGGAACTGGCCTCGAGGATTTTCAACATCGGGTCTTCGGGGCGTTCGCAACCGATGCAGGCAGTCATCACGAAGACGACCACTGCGGTTAACCCAAAACGGAAGGAAGGAAGATATGGGATATTCTGGTTCATGGTTCGAAATGAAAATGCATCATCGGACGCATTGGTGAATCATTTTTAGTTGACGGACAAGTTCTTCAAATTCATTCAACGGCACCATATTGGGACCGTCACTGGGTGAATTTTCAGGGTTAGGGTGGGTTTCTAAAAAAACGGCATCGCAGCCACAGGCCACTGCGGCTTTGGCCAACGGTGCAACCATTTCGCGCTGACCGCCGGTTGTGCCATTGGCAGCACTAGGTTGTTGAACACTGTGGGTCGCATCGAAAACGACCGGACAACCAATGTCGCCCATGCTCACGATCGAACGCATGTCGTTGACCAGCGTTCCATAACCAAAAAATGTGCCGCGTTCAGTTAGCATAATCTGGTCACAACCACTGTCATTCAGTTTACCTACGACATGGCTCATATCCCAAGGAGCCATAAACTGGCCCTTTTTGACATTCACTGGCTTTCCCGATTCGGCGGCGGCGACCAATAAATCGGTTTGCCGAGCCAAAAAGGCCGGAATCTGGATGAGATCGCAAACTTCCGCAACGGCGGGAACCTGCTCGGGCAAATGAACGTCGGTGGTGACTGGAACGCCATATTTTTCTCGGATCTGGCCCAAAACCTCTAGGCCTTTCTCCAGCCCTATTCCTCGGTACGAATCGATTCGCGTTCGGTTCGCTTTATCAAACGAACCTTTGAAAACGAGGGGTAATTCGAGCTTTTTGGCCGTTTCAGTGACGACTTTTGCGATCTGATCGCAGATTTCGAATCCCTCGATCACGCAGGGCCCAGCAATTATCCCCAGAGCGGAACCGCCGAAAACTGTAGGCCGTTGGGGGGTGGGAATCGTGACAGGGTTTTGGCTTTTCACAGACATATCGAAATTGTGACCGATAGAAAGCGATCAGAAAACCCGAGGATGAATTTGCACCCATTCTGCGGGGCAGGCAAAGCTTCATCCTTTCCGTTAAGGATCGCTAATTTGCTCGCTCCCGCTCTGCCGCGGCAGCGGGTTGGGGCAGGGGACTTTCCGCAATCCGAACCCCAAATCAAATTCCAAACCACAGCGAAACCATGCAACCGCCAGAGACCAGCGAGACCATCAAACAGCTTTTCCACCAACCCGAGATTCTGACCTTGGAGTCGTCGAACAACTCGTCCTCGATGAATAATCGATAACTCTGATTCGCAAATCCAGTCCCAACGGCTTTGAAGCGACCTTCGACGACGCGGCCATGGTGATCAAAATAGAAGCGAAAATCTTCCGACATTCTCAACTGGGAAGATTGAAACTCAAATCCATCCACTGAAACACGAAATCGATTCATCAAGAAAGCAAATTTCGAAACCGCTTCTGCACGAACAGAAATCCGATGACCACGCCAAACATGAGAGGCCTCTCGTTCGGACTCGCTTTCGGGGCGGATGGATTGGACGTCTCTCGATCGTGGAGACTCCCATGGATTGGCATCGATTTGAACAGACACTGAAACCTGCTGGGGAAAAATGTTCAGCGTCTATTATAGCAGCCCCTCGAAACTCCTAGCGCATTTCCCCAGATCTTCACCAAGTTCACCGGCAAAGTGACGAATACCTTACCGAATGCAATTACTGACAAGAGCTTTCAGGAACACACTTTTCAAGAACACATTGATTTTCGATGCGCGATTGCTTCCTTCCGAGTGGGAAACGATTTGAACTGCTGCCTGCCTTCGCTTTGCCAAGACGCCACCCAGCGTCCGTACAAGTTTTTGCTGACGCCGGTAACCCCGGAAGAGTTGTTGCTGGCTTTTTTTCGTGGACCGGACTTCCATTGGCGCGGCCCCAGTTTTTTCAACTGTTGCTCTCGCCAAATCCGCGCTCGCTGGAGGGCTTTCTTTTTTCCACCATCGGAAAAACGAAAATACTTTGAGGTCTCTTCGCCTGCACGGACGAAACGAACGGTGAAGCCTTGGGAGGCTTGAGAGATATTTTTTGGCAATTTCATGCAAACCATTTTACCAATTTGTCATTTTTCGCAAGACACCGCCTCGCGACCTTTCGTTTTAGGCGGACTTGGAGGCCGGCGAATAAGCAATCGTAATCGGAACCGCAATTTGCCTTGCAGAAAAAGTTGGCAGTTCAATTTTGAATTGTTACGATAAAGGCATGGTCAAGACGCGATCCACTTCCCAAACACGACTCACCGGCCTGTCATTTTCGGCAGGACAGGGATTTTCGCTTTTGGAATTGCTGATCGTGATTGCCATCATCGGCATCTTAGTGGGAATCCTCCTTCCCGGAGTTCAATCAATCCGCGAGGCAGCTCGCCGACTGCAGTGTGCGGGACAAATTCAGCAGCAATCTCTGGCGATGCTGAATTTCGAATCCGCTCATCAACACTTTCCGCCAGGCATCGACTTCCCCTCCAACACGATGTGGTCGGCATTCCTGCTTCCGTTTATGGACCAAGAGAATCTCCACGCGTCGCTGGATTTGAATGGACCATGGGTCGCAAGCCTTGGTGCCAATCAAGCAAATATAAATTCGCTGCAAGCGAGGCTACCCTACATGCAATGTCCATCGGCAGGACTACCCGAATTAGAATTCGATTCGTTCGTGAATAATGTTCGGACTCCCAGCTGTTATCTCGCCTGCTCCAGCGGACTGTTGGATCGCGAAGCGGGTGACTTCCCTTGGGCAGGGATGGACGCGTTTGGCGACTGGCCGGCCTCGGATGGAATCTTCTTCGTGAACAGCGAGACGAAGATCACCCAAATTCAAGACGGATTGTCTTCGACGGTTTTGATAGGCGAATCCTTGCCCGATCAGCTGATCGTCGGAATCGATGCCAGCGGCAATCCGCAAAAAGTAGACCACTGGTTGATCGGGTCCTTTGAAATTTTGGACATGGCTTCCCTCGCGGACCGGGCCTTTACTGAAAATTCGGAATGCCTTGGCTCGACAGCGGCGCCCTTGAACTCGCTCGATCGCCCTGATTCGACCATCGATGAAAAAGAGCTTTGCTTTGGCAGCGCCCACCCCAACGGTGTTAATCTTGGGTTTACCGATGGCCACACCCAGTTTGTCGACGAAGGCATCGACCCCGAAGTTCTGGCTGCGATCGGGGGGATCGCCAGCGGAGAGATTGTCTCTGAGATTCCCTGATCACAAGGAAGCGATTTCTTTCTCTGCATTCTGATGCGCTAGGTAAACAGAGATTTCCGGTAGCCGATGTCACCAGACTTCGGAAACCAAACCTTGGGCACTTTAATGTTGCGCTGTGGAAGTTAGGATCGGGGATTCCAAAAAGAACTCCGGCTTGTGTTCCATGATTGACCTAAGAAGCGACACCCTGACCCAACCCTGCGCCGACATGCGCAACGCCATGGCGAACGCTGCCGTTGGCGATGATGTGATTGATACCGATCCGACCGTCGCCCAACTGGAATCCCTCATCGCGGAAATGCTGGGCAAAGAAACGGCCGTGTTTATGCCCTCAGGGACGATGACCAATCAGGCCGCGCTGCGGGTGCACTGCCGTCCCGGCGATGAGTTCATCTGCGAATCGGGTTGCCATATCTTCCATTACGAACAGGGAGCCTACGCGCAGCTAAGCGGCCTGGTCGCCAAAACCGTCGCTGGCGATGGCAGGGTGCTGCACAAGGACCAACTGGTTCACTTGATCAATCCGGATAACGAACACGCAGTGCAAACTCGTTTGGTCTGTTTGGAAAACACCCACAACAAAGGCGGCGGAATCGTATTGCCATATGACGGGGTCGCGGACATCTGCCAGTGGGCTCGATCAGCCGGTCTGGCAACGCACCTTGACGGAGCCAGACTTTTTAACGCCGTGGTGCAGTCTGGAAGATCAGCAACCGATTGGGCCCAGCACTTTGACACCGTCAGCGTCTGCTTCAGTAAAGGACTGGGCGCTCCGGTGGGATCGGCGTTGGTTGGCTCCAATTCGATGCGAAACGCGATGATCCGTCACCGCAAAGTTCTGGGCGGCGGCATGCGGCAGTCAGGAATTATCGCCGCCGGCGCGGTGTATGCACTGCAAAACAACATCCAGCGACTGGCCGAAGACCATGACAATGCACGGCGCTTCGCTGAAGTTGTCTCCAGCCATTCGAATTTGGAAATCGATGTGAAGACGGTTCACACCAACATCGCAATTTTCAGAGTCGATGCCAGCGTTGCAACGGCGCCCGAATTTGTTGAGCGATGTCGGAGTGCGGGCGTTTGGATGTATCCCTTCGGTCATGACACCGTTCGCGCGGTAACCCATTTGCACGTTTCCGAATCGGATGCAACACGGGCCGGTGAGATCGTCTGTCAAGTCGCCGACAGTTAACGCGACAACACACAGTCTTCCCTTGGGCCCAGATTTACGTGCGTCATTCAAAACGGAATGTGACGAAAGGCGTCGCATTGAGGCATACCGCTGATTGTTTGGCCACCGTCGTGAAGGGGCCGACGGTCGGGTCGTTTACTTAAACAGGGACGCCCATATCGGGAAACGCCACTCAAGTGCCTGTTGATCTTTTATTGCAACAACGGTGCCACCGGCCAGCTCAACTTCATCGCCCTCTTTGAGGCTTTTCCAGTCATACCCGATGATCTTGCGTGCACTGCTGTTGTTTGTGAGGACGTTGAATAAAAGTCCATCTTCAGACCGAAATACGAAAGCCTCTTCTTGATTGATGTCGGGTTCGTCAATTATTTTGACAATCTTGCCTTTTGCAAAAAACGTTTTTCCGATCTCGAGCCGGCCGAAATCGTATTTGCCCGCTGCCTTTACAGACTCGACCAACTCAGCAGTGATCGGGGGTGTCACCGTTGCTGTCGTTTCTAAAAATTGGCAATTGAGAAACTCTGCCTGAATGACAGTATTCATAGGGCGAGTGAATCTCCGCAGCTCTCCCCGAATGGTCACGGTTTCACCCGAAGTGGTCTTTTCCCACAATCGGCCTTTGTTAAACCAGAATTTGATCGAGATACTATCCTCTTCAGGAAAGCCATTTTTAGGGCCAGTCGCCTCGATCGCTTGCTTGATGAAATACTCGTTGTTTTGAAAATCAAAATTGTCGACCACAACGGTAACTTCAAACCAAGCTCCATCCGTAATTTCCATTTTCCCGTTGGGGTACTTTTCACTTAGCTTGGCCAGCATCGACTTGAAATCATACCGCCCCCCGTCTTTCGGCGTCATCGACGGCTTGGTTTCGGCCTCGCCTTTTTCAGGCTCAACTTCTTTTTCTGGCCCAACGGATTGAGGCTCAATGACCTGAGGCTGCTGCGGAATTTTAGAACCGCTTTTCTCGTGCTGGTTCGCAACAGGGTTGCTATCACAACCGATCAAGAAAGTAAGCAAACATAGAATTAAAATATTGCGCATATCCCCCTCCCTCAGCCAGACATTTTTTTTGTGTGTTGAAAAATTATAACCCGAAAGTTCTCGCTTAAACCGTTTCGAATCCGGTCAGGAACGACAGGGGCCCTTTGCGACTCACAAGAAAAGACCACCCACGCCCGTAGGTCGGGATTGGGTGGCCTTTAATTTGCCTCGAACTGTTCCGTTGTTTTAAGCCGCTTTGGCTAACAGCTTTCCGCCAACATGAACGTCCAATTGCGGGTAAGGAATTCCAATGCCCGCACGATCCATTTCGTTCTTTGTGGCCGCCGTCAAATTCTCGCGAACGGTCCAGTAGTCTTCTGGTCGGCACCAAACGCGTACTTGCCAGTCCACCGAAGATGCTCCCAGTTCCATCAAATAAACTTGTCCTTCGGGGGCGCCTGCCAAACTGCAGGCACTGACGGCACGCTGCAGTGCGTTCCGAGTTTGATCCAAATCGGCGGTGTAAGCCGCACCGACATTGACGTCCACGCGGCGGACATCGTTGTGCGTGTAGTTCTCCAACTTGCTGCCAAAGATCTCACCGTTGGGAACAATGATGTGACGATTGTCCACAGTGTTGATGCGAGTCGTAAACAAATCGATCTCTTCAACAGATCCCTCAGTGCCAGCAACCACGATGTAGTCACCGACTTTGAATGGGCGGAACAACAGCAACATGACGCCGGAAGCGAAATGCCCCAAAGTTCCTTGAAGTGCCATACCGACAGCAAAACCGGCCGCCGCCAGAATCGCAGTCACGCTGGTCAGTCCCACACCGAATGTCTGCAGAACGGCCAACCCGACCACCATCATGATGACATTTCGAATGGCTTTCGTGAGGAAGCGGCCAAGGGTTGTATCAACTTTCTTTTCAACCGTTTTACCGATGTAGCGGCCGATCATGGAAGCCACAATCCAAGCCAGATACAGTCCCGCCATGATCATAAATGCGGGTGCGATGTAATTTCGAATCAGGGTGTTGATCGCGTCCGTGTTACCGGTGCACGCTTCTTTGACCAGATTAACAATATCGCCAACGGCCATCTCTGCTTGCCTTGATGCTTCTTCGCTGGCGGCTTTGACCGTTTCGTCACCAAATGCAGTCATCGGAAATGCAAGCATGCAGATCGTAAAATAACCCAATAGGATCGCAGGTTTAACTTTTGCAGAGATCATTTTCATAAGGGACATAGGTAACACCGTTTATCAAGCAGGCAATTTTTGCGGGAGTTTAGAGGTTCCCCCAGACGGTTCAAGGTCAATCCGTGGACGGCCAATCCTGCAGTGGTGGCTATCAATACCCGTTGCGACTTCTCTAGACCCAAAAGGCGATTCGAACTAACTTCCGGCATTCAAAAAACGCTGGCACTGGATGCGACAGAAATGGATTTCTCAAAACGTTGGCCCGACTTTCTGATTCCCGCAGGTTTGATCGCCTGCTTGGCAGTCATCCTTGTGCCACTTCCACCCGCCGTGATGGATGTTTTGCTGGCCGCCAATCTGACGGTTGCGGTCATCATGCTGCTGGCAGTTGTCTATGCTAAAACTCCGATGGAGCTGAGCCTGTTCCCCACCTTTTTATTGGGAGCCACCTTCGCCCGTCTGGCACTGAACATTGGAACCACTCGCTTGATCCTCACCCGAGGTCACATCGATCAAGAAAACGCCGCCGGATCTGTCGTCGCCAGCTTTTCCAGTTTCGTCACGGGCGATTCCCTTGCCGTCGGACTGGTTATTTTCGCAATCATCGTCGTGATTCAATTCGTGGTCATCGCCAAAGGAGCGACCCGCATCAGTGAAGTTTCCGCGCGATTTTCCTTGGACGGAATGCCCGGAAAACAGATGGCCATCGAAGCCGAACTTAACGCCGGCACCATTGATGGACAGCAGGCCCGGGACTTGCGACGCCTCGCTGGCGAACAGGCTGACTTTTATGGAGCCATGGATGGTGCCAGCAAGTTTGTCAAAGGCGACGCGATTGCCGGCATCTCGATCACCGTCATCAATATCGTGGGCGGTTTGATCATTGGACTCTCACAGGGAATGGCAATCGGCGATGCAACAGGCACATTCACCAAACTAACCATCGGCGATGGCTTGGTCAGTCAGATTCCAGCACTGCTGATTGCGATGGCGGCCGGCCTGCTTGTCACGCGGTCACAGCGATCGGTTGATCTTTCCCGTGAATCGATGGGACAGATATCCAAGCCAATCGTGCTCATTACCGCCGCAGTCTTTCTGGGGCTACTGGTCCTGACGGAACTTCCCGCTCTGCCCCTGATCATGATCGCCAGTGGATGCCTTGCATTTGCTTGGATGTCGGCCAAATCCGCACAAACAACAGACGAACCCGAGATTGAAAAACCACAACCTGCCGCTGACATGTCCATGGATCGGCTGCTGCAGAACGATCTAATTTCGATCGAACTGGGAGTCGACCTGATCGCCCTCGCGGACTCCAGCAAAGGCGGCAAATTGCTGCAACTGATCAGCAGCACCCGCCAGAAAATCGCGGCCGAAATGGGAATGGTATTGCCTCGAATCCGAGTCCGAGACAACCTCACGTTGCCGCGGAATGAGTACCGAATTCTAATCCAAGCGAATGCGGTCGATCGTGGGGTCTTGGAGCCAAATCGAATGTTGGCCATCGATCTGGGCGGGGCCAGCAAACCTTTAGACAATGGGATCGTTGTCGGATTGGCCTCGGAAAATATCGCTTCGCCTGGATACTGGATCGAACCCCAATCTTGGGAGCGGGCAGAACTGTCGGGGTACCGCGTTCGCACCGCCGCCGAAGTCCTCGTCGCCCAACTGCGAAGCACTTCGATTCGGCACGCCAGCGATTTGATGACCCGTGACGCGGCCGCACAATTGGTCGAAGAGCTAGGAAAAACTTCACCGGCGATCGTCAAAGACGTCATCCCGAATTCCCTGCCACTGGGCGGCGTCCAAAAGGTCCTACAGAAACTTTTAGCCGAAGGCGTTTCCGTTCGGCCGTTGCACTTGATCATGGAAACCATCGGAGAAGTGGATTCTGCGGATGAGAACATGGATCAGCTGGTCGAAACGATTCGAGTTCGCCTTGGACGGCACATCGTGGGACAGCTGGCGGACCATCCAGAAGATCCGATTGGCGCGTTTTCAATTTCATCGGAACTGCAGGATCGAATCGCCTGTGCTTGGGATCCCTCCAAGCGACATGGAAAACTTGACCTACCGAAATCGATTGTTGAGATGTTAGTGCTGGCAATGAGCGACGCAGCTCAGCGGATGTCAGCAGCCGGGATTCGACCGGTGGCCGTCATTAGCCAGTCCATCCGTCCGGCGATTGTTCACATCACCCAACAGATCCCGGAAGAGATCTTTGTCCTAGGAGACCAAGAGGCCGGCAATGCGCCCCTGCAGCTCTTTGGTGAAATCACGCTGGAACAGCTATCGATGCTGGAACGCGCGGCCGCATAGCGCCTGCTCTGCTGGCGTGCTGCTTCGATTCCCGAATCTGCCTCTGTTTGCAGTCATAAATTCCCTGTTCAAAAAAATGGGAAGTTTGCTTCAACTGCTGGCCCGATTTATCCGAAGTTTAAGAAAATGGATTCTGTTATGCGCTCACCGCTGCGCAGAACTCATTTGGGACAGTGTAGATACTCCTAAATGCTTGAATACGGTTTTTCGTAAAAGTCTGAACTTTGTAATTTGTTCATTGACGCGACAAAGCGATTTTTGATAACTACGCCCTATCAGATCGAACCCTTTGAGGTTCGGCCGAACCACCGCCGGTTACCGCTGGCAGAAAAATTACATTGATGAGCCACTGTTCGCTTCAGTGCGTTCAAGAAATATCGCGAGCCAATCACGGAGGATTGAATGGCGACTACCGTTACAAAAAATGACGAAATCCTAGCTGTCTGGAAGAAGTACAAGCCGGACTGTAATGACAGGGATTTACGGAATACTTTGATGGAGCGGTACTTTCCGCTGGTCAAATATAACGGCGAACGAATTTGGCAACGTCTTCCCGACGGCGTCGAATTGGACGACCTGATTTCAGCAGGCGTCTTCGGCCTGATGGATGCCATTGACGCGTTCGACATGGAACGCGGCGTAAAATTCGAGACATACTGTGTGCCTCGTATCCGCGGTGCCATGCTCGACGAGCTGCGAACCATGGACTGGGTGCCACGCCTCGTTCGTTCCAAAGCCAGCAAAGTCGGTAATGCGACCAAGCGATTGGAAACGAAAATGGGTCGCAAGCCGACCATCCAAGAGTTGGCCGCCGAACTAGAAATGACGATTCCTGAAGCGGAAAAGATGATCCGCGATGCGAATGCCGTCGGTTTGGTCAGCCTGAACAAGAAATGGTACGAAACCGACAGCTACAAGGATGTTCGCGAGATCGACATTCTGGAAGACAAAAGGGGCGAAGACCCGACCCGTCGAATTCAGAAAAATGACTTGATGCGATTGGTCACCAAAGGCCTCAATCGTAACGAACGCCTGATCATCATCCTCTACTATTATGAAGAGTTGACGATGAAAGAGATCGGTGCGACTCTCGATCTGAGCGAAAGCCGCGTCAGCCAAATGCACAGCAGCATTGTGCAGCGTTTGCAGCATCAACTGGGTGCTCGCCGCGGTGAATTCCGGCGAAAACGCTAAGGCGAATTGACAATTCAAAAAAATAGCCAAGCATTTCGCTTGGCTATTTTTTTGCGCCCACTGAAAAATGCAGCCCTGCTTAGAGCACAACAGCCGCTTGCGCTTTATGCCATCGGCGTTTGACCATTCGCCCAAGGTCCACGATAAAACCCTCAATCCAAACGGGATTGGATCAGACTCCGTTGGGCGACGCCGGCTCTGATTCGAGATTCGGAGGGTGCTGTTCTGTAAGCAAACGCCGTTTTTTAAGCCAATCCAAAACAAGCTGCTTTCAGGACCGTTGCGACTTACATCCAGCGAGCGTCGACTTCCAGATCATCGAAGTCTTCGGAAATCCCAATCTGGCCGAAGGCAGGCTGAAAGCGATCCTCAAGATCGACAAGCGCCTCCGCGAAAGAGAAACTAAACTCGAAGAATCGTTCCATATCGACCCGAAAAGGTCGTGTACCGGGCGAAGAGAGCTTCAGTTCAGGTCGCAATTCCAACATCGCGGTGTTGGAAGGAATAGAAGCGAAATATTGAGCCATACGATTCTGCATTGAGAATACCTCCGGAAAGTCATGGGCCGACATCCTTCGGCAGCAAAATCGCAATCATTGCGACGCCTTGGCATACGCTAATCTATGACGGTCGGTTCAAACAACTTCGATTTCGGTGATTGCAGTGGCAAACGGATTGATAGCAACGCAAACTTCTAGCAAAATTACTTTTCCTACATTTAAGGCGAACCAATACAAACCGGATCCGTATTACTGGCAGTCAATCGAATTCGGTTAAAAAACCTTGGAATTCCGACGACACCAGCATCAAAAATCGTACAGTTCGCGAACGTAACGCGACTCGAAGAAAACAACTCATAACACAAAGGTTCGATTATTCGCTAGCAACTTCCGATGATAGAAATGTTCGCAGTGCTACAGTCGTTTGACTCATGGAGGGCACAATCATCGGCTCGAACAGGAATTTCTTTGACGCAATGGAGTGTCAAGATTTAGAAATTCCAAGCGAAATGGAATTGTGCTAAACATGAAAACTTGGTTTGCTACACGCGATAAAGGCGAGTTCAAACCTCAGCCCCGAAACCGGGAGAGACTGAAATGCAAATACGACCAACAACTAATATTCAATCAACGTCATCTGTAAAGCTTTCCACCAGCAATAACGCGGCGGAAGTCCAATCGGGAACATCGCTTCCTGTGGACCAAGTCGACATTTCTGTGGAAGCCCAATCGATCGCAGGTGCATCATCTGACATCCGAGCGGATCGCGTCGCAGAAATTCGCGCACAGATCAGCGAAGGCATCTACGAGACCAACGAAAAGTTGGACGCAGCAATCAGCCACTTGCTGGATGAACTGGCTTAACGAGCCAGAGCCTTTCGGGGCAACGCTCAGACCAGCATTTAAAACACGAAATAAGCCGCAGAATTTTCTGCGGCTTTTTTCAGTTTGAGATCCAAGGACGACAGGGAACCCGGCGAGTCGAACTCATGTCGCCCCGCTGGGGCTTTGTGATCGTATTGGCACACGCAACCACGGATTCACACCTGTGGCTACAACATGCCGTGCCTTCGAGCCTAACGCCCAATCGTCCCTCGCGTACGAAATGGCGACCCGCTCAGCCACGAATCGGTGAAATGATGGACAGTATCGGTAGCCGACATGACGCCCCCCTCTCGTGACGAATAAACGGCGACACCGAAACTCCATAACCTCTGCAAGCGATTTCCCCGGTTCTTAGGAACGGGAGCAAAATCTCATTTCTCCAGAATTCAAAACTGCGCTTTGTTACTGGACCCGACTGTCTACAATAGGGTTTAGGACAAACAGAATGTTTACGGAATAATCGATGGCCATCCTGTCTTCTGCGGATGACTCTGTTATCAAGAAGAATTTTCGACTTACCGACGAATCGGTTTTGATCGGTCGCCATCCCGAGTGTGCGATTCAGATTGATGATGGTTCCGTCAGTCGACATCATGCTCGCGTCACGCCTGTTGATGGGGCTTGGTTCATTGAAGACATGGGCAGTCGCAACGGAACCTTTCTCAACGGGCAAAAAGTCCAGAAACAGACCCGCCTGTTCGATGGCGCCATCATCAAGGTCTGTGATATTTCCTTGAATTTCTACGCCGGGGACAGCATCGCCACCGGCACTCAAAAAACAGCCGACCAGCCACGGTCGACGATCAAGCGACTCAGCTCAGCCAAGCGGCGCAGTTCGATCATCCTTGATGACGATGATCAGTCGCACGTGATGTCGCAGCTTGATCCGCCGTCCCATCAACAACCGCCTCGGGCCACGGTGGATGCTCAAAAGAAACTCGAGGCCATCACCAAGATCACACATGCGTTGAGCGAAACGGTTGACCGCGATGAAATGCTCGCCAAGATCCTCGATTTTCTGTTCGACCTGTTTGCCGAAGCCGATCGAGGCTTCATTTTGCTTCAAGACGATCAAGGCGAGCTGCGACCGCTGGGCTTCAAAACCCGCTACGAACAGGATGACGAAGAAATCCGAGTCAGTCGCACCATCTGCCGCCAAGTGATGGAGTCGCGGCAACCGATCCTCTCACGAGACGCCGGCAAAGACGAACGATTTGATTCGGCTCAGAGCATTTTTGATTTCCGCATCCGATCGATCATGTGCGCTCCGCTGATCAACAGTAAAGACGAGCCCATCGGAGTCGTTCAACTCGATTCCTTGCGACGTTCGATCATCTTCTCCGAAGAAGATGTCGAAACATTGGTCACCATCGCCATGCAAGCCAGTTTGGCGATCCAGAAAGCGGACCTGTTTGCCCAAGCTAGGCAAGTCCGGAGGCTGGAAGCCGACCTTGAGCTGGCTCAAGAATTGCAGATGAAGTTCCTGCCCCAGCATCCGCCCAAAATTGACAACTGGGATTTTTATTCATGGTATCGCCCGATGGAGCAAGTCGGCGGAGATTACTTCGACTATTTGCCGCTGGACGACGACCGGCTGGGGATCATCATTGCGGACGTTGTCGGTCACGGCGTGGCTGCAGCCCTGCTGATGGCCAAAGTCTCCGCCGAAGCTCGGTTTGCGTTGGCGACATCCAAATCCGCCGAAGAAGCCGTCGGCCGAATGAATCGCAGCCTTTCCAATATGCATCTGGACCGATTCGTCACGCTGGCGCTGTGCCTGCTAGAGAAAAGTACCAATACAATTTCGATCGTCAACGCGGGACACATGCCGCCGGTGATTCGACGTGCCGACGGCAGCGTGGAAACCGTTGGACAAAACGAATCGGGATTGCCCATTGGCATCCTCGAAGACACCGAATACGAGAGCTATCAAACGACTCTCGAATCCGGTGACATTGCGGTGCTGTACACCGACGGCATCAATGAAGCGATGAACAACAAAGACGAACAGCTGACCAGCGAAGCGATCGTCAAAGAAATGGCCGACTGTCAGGCCAAATCGCCCGAAAAGATCGGCAGCGCGATTCGAGATCTAACCGGTCGCCACATGGGATTCCGGCAACCCATCGACGACATCTGCATGGTTTGTTTCGGCAGGCGCGACTGAGCCGTGACTCAGGCGTGACTGAGCCCTTTTTGAACAGCGCTCTTCTATCGGTATAAACGCGGTCTCGCGGTCGAGGCGGCAGAGATTCGAGGCGGCAGCCACGTCCAGAATTGCACGCCTCGATAAAAATTCACAGCAAATTCACAGCCTCAGGGCCGACACCAAAGGCAGAAGAACGAGGTTCGCAATTCCGGATCGCCTGTGAAAGGAGGGCAGGGCGTCGACGAGCTTAAGGCAACAGTAAGCGAATTGCGTCTGGCTTCACTTCTATTTCGAGCGGAAGATACCCACCGGGATCTCCATCAAGCTCGTAGGGCACCGAGGAATCGCTGGTGATCATCAGCTTTTTAAACTGGCTCAATTGGGTCGCGTCGAGACGTTGATGACGCCCCGCGAACGTATTGAACATGTACCAAAATCCACGCAGAATCCCGCCGCCACGATACGTGCAAACATCCAACAGCCCGTCAGTGGGTTTCGCCGCGGGAGTGAATTGCAATCCAATCGCATACTTGGGAATGTTGAAAACAAAGGCCCAATGAAACGGCATTGAGCTTTCGACGCCGTCAATCGTGCACTTCAGTGGCGGATACTGATATCGCCGGATCGTGGTCAAGATCGGTCGAATCCATGACAGTCGACTGATGTGGCCCGATCGAACTTCATCCAACTGCTCGACCACTGCGGCATCAAATCCGCAGCTTGCCACGACCAGAAAAAGTTTCCCATTGGCCATCCCCGCATCAATCCGCGATTGCCGGCCGTGGGTGATCAGCTCCGTAAAAAAATCAGGATCGGACTTAAGCCCCAGATGACGGCCCAATAGATTTTCGGTACCCATGGGAAGAATCGCAAACGTGGTTTCCGCCGGCAGCCGGTTGGCCAACATGGCGATCGTCCCATCTCCACCGGCGGACACAACAGCCCTCAAAGTCTTTTGCTTGAGCGACTCGATCGTCTGTGCTTCCACCTGTTCTAAATCTGATAACAGTCGTGTATCAAAACCGCGGCGCCGAAGGTTTTCGGCAATGGTCTCACAGAGGTCACGTCGATCGGTGGCGCCCGAGTTCGGATTGATCGAGAAAATAACGACGGAACCGGCGTCGCTAGGATCGCGGGAAACCGAAGGATTTAAGTCTGCCGAATTTTCCATGCGGATGGGGAGCAAAACAGAAGTTTTGTGTCTACGACAACGGGAAAACCGGGAAAGAAATCAGCATCTGGAGAATATAGACCGCTTTTTCCGGGGTGTCACTTGGGCTGTTTCAAGTTGACCCACCGTGGAAATCGTAGCTGTACCGAAACGCAACATCTTTCAACTGAGGAATCGAGGGCATGAAACCCCCGAATTCCCGGTTTTTCCAAGCCAAAATAAAATCTGAAGGCAAAATGCATTTCGGCACGTCGATTGCAATTGAATTAGGAACACCCGTGAGTTCTGGATCTTTTCTCGCATCAGCTTGCCCCTTGATGCGGGAAGTGTCATTAGGTTTGACGCCAGAGCCCACGGGTATTTTCGTTGAGTATGGGGGGCACTGGAAAGGCGACCATCGGTTCGTGAAACCAACGGCACTAAAAAAGGACCGGAACATTGTTCCGGCCCTTCGATCTACAAAACAAGCCGTTAGCGATTGCGACGTCTACTAAAATAGGCGTTTTCGCGACTGAGAGACCTTCGGATCGATTTGAAAATTTTGCGTTTTGAGAGGCACTTTCAGCTCAAAACCTACCCGGCACAAAAACGACCCTGATCAAAAACTCTACACCTTTGTGGGAGCGGCTTCAAACAATGTTTTACTGTTACTGTGAAAGCAAATTGAGCGACATTTCAGCTTAATCGAACTGAATCTCGTCCAAGAAGAATT
>CAZDZX010000002.1:0-22034 GCA_964510005.1 uncultured Pirellulaceae bacterium | reverse complement strand
AGCAAATTGAGCGACATTTCAGCTTAATCGAACTGAATCTCGTCCAAGAAGAATTTGAGCGCCTTTCCTTGACCTGGCAGACTCCAGAAGAACCCACATTTCACCCGCCCGCAATCGGAATCACTCAAGTCGATTTCGTACTTCTTCCACTCGGAAGTCAAAGTGACTTTGACCTCTTCCTTCACGGTGTCGAAATAGGGTTTCTTACGATCGATCAGTCCCACACCGAAAGTGATTTTCTCACCTCCTGCGGAGCCCTTGGCCCAAAACGATAACCGTTTGGCACCGCTTAAATTAAGCCCACCCGGTTTATCGCCCCAATCATTTTCCGGGCTTTGCCAAACAACGCCTCCCCATTCTCCTGCCAAATTGTATTCGCACTTGATGCAATGCTCACCCTCATGCGGCTTTTCTTTGCTGGACTGATCAACAACGATCGCCCGAGAAGCCCCCATGAAGCCAGAAGGAACATAGACAGAACCGTCGGCCGGTTCAGAGTAAAGGCTGTAGGGCAACTTTCCTTTCGTCACTTCCGATAGGTCAGCTTTCTCGAGCGGTGCTTTGACTCGCAGGGGAATATTGGCAATCGCCGCGCCAACACTGTCATCAACGGTTGCGTAGATTCGATAGACTCCGGGAGCTTCAGGAATTTTAAACTTCGCCGAATCAAGGGTACCGCTGATCAAGGCATCATCGAATGAAGGAGGCCTCGCTTGTTTGAAGCCACCAGTGTTGTAGGAATCTGCTTCTTGGAGCAGCCTCCAAGAAACATTCAGCGACTTTCCTTCCGGATCGCTGGCACTTAATTTCACAACCACACTGGCGCCTGGGGCGACATCGTCGGAACCTTCGATTTCCAACGGCTTGATCTCCGGGCAAAGATTATCGGGCTTTTTCCCGCTCCAAAGTTCTTGCATCAGGTCGACGGCAGCGGTCTTTTTCCCATCGGAAGTAAGCATACCGAACCAAGTCGAGGTCGCTTCTTGCTTGTTACCCCAAAGAAACGCATAGGAGCCCAAACACAGCGAGTCTTTTTCGAATTTTTCGTAGGCCTGTCGGTAGAATTTTGTCTTTTCGGTACTGGTCGGTTCATCAATCGCATCGATACTGTTTTTGCCAACCTCCCACGTACCGATCGGACCGTACTCGGTAATAATGTAGGGCTTGGTTCCTCCGGTCTGACGGTAACGCTCGCCGACCGAGGCCGCTCCGCCATAGGAATTGATACCGACAATGTCGATGTCCGGGCAGAACTTACTGATGGCTTTTACTTTGCGGCCGCCAACTTCGGCGATGACAGTCATGACCGGATGATGGGGATCTTCTTTCTTGATCAGGCTGGCCAAATATCCGACATGTTGCCAGATCGCTGGATTGTCTCCTTTTTCTCCGCCAGAAAGTTCCATTTCATTGCCCACCCCCCAAACCAGCACCGCCGGATGGTCCTTGTATTTTCGAACGGCATCGATGACCAAATCCACTTGGCCGCTAACGTCATTGAAATCACTGTAGCTAAACTCCTCCGAAGCGTGCTCCACCCAAATCCCCAACGCAACCGAAACGCCTTGAGCGTGTGCCGCATCCAATCGAGCCAGCGTATCGTCGCCGACACCCCAGTGTCGATTGGAGTTCGCTCCTGCCGCGGCCAACATTTCGATCGATCCTTTACCGCCGGCACCTTTGATCCGGTACGGCTTCCCGCCTCGCTGCAACTGGAATCCCTGTTTGGTTTCCACGACTTTCACAACCGAAGATTCAACCAGCGTGGATGGCAGGGGTGCCGACACACCGACTCGCGGCCCTTTCGTCGTTGCCGTCGCGCTCGACAAAGAGCTCGGCGCCTCGCCGCAACCGGCACAAAGACACATCATCAGTGACATTGCAGCAACAATTGTCCCTTTCGTTTGGCGGAAAAATCCCATCGCAACGCTCCAAAATTTCAATGCTGAAAGCGGTAAATGAATTCAAGTCGGAAACATCGTTATCCAACTCACGGTCGCACAATCACAGTCTCAAAATCAAACACCCGCTACGAATCACTCGATTCGCCAAGCGTATAGAAATCAATTCGCTGGATTTCTCCGCGACGTAAAAATAGACTCTGGGAACGCTCTCGACTTAACACTCCATCACCAAACCGTTCGGTACTCTGATCGGCAAGGGTGATTTCAATCGTCCCATCGTCAACCGATGATTCACTCGTGACTCGCTGGTAAACAACAGGGACTTGGCAGAACGTGAATGCGAACGAGCCTGCGTTGAGCTCCAACGAAAGGTGATCGCCAGAGACGCTGACAAAGTCGAACGATGTCGGTTTCGCCAACAACTCTTCAAACTCAAAAAGAGCTGGATTGATCGAAAAACATCCGTCTTCGATACGAACGCCCAATTCGCAGATCCGCGTCAGGATGTCTTCTTTCACCTGACCTGTCATGCCAGGTTGTTGAGCCCCTGCATGGGCAGGTGTATGCGAGTAGGGATCGGTTGGAAACGCACCGTAAAGTTGAGGCGATTTAGTTTTGGCAATACCGTCACGAATATCGCGGTAGCAAAACTGCAACCCTTCGATCACTTCGCGACTAGCCTCCGATTCAATCGCCTGGACTAGGCACTCTTGAGTCGCGAGGCACAACTTCGAAACCATGTGCCAGTAGATGCTTCCCAAACCTTCGTAACCGAAGAACGATGTTGAACGACCGATGAACTGACGATGATTGAACGTCTTTTCGAATGCATCACAAAGGATGCTTCGTTCAGAGGCAACCGATTCGGCAAAATCTGGATCGCCAGCCAACTGATCAAGAGCCGAATTTAGGTCCTCCACATTCCGGAACTGCCCGGAGAAATGCAAATCACCGGCCACATCAGAACGCAGTATTTCACAATCGGATTCGACAATGTCACGCGCCAACGCAGACGATTGCAGCAAGTTCTTGTCGACCCAATTTCTGTCGACAAATCGTTTCAGTTCGCGATCGGGATACAGCATGTAGCTATGTTGATCTTCTCGAAACATGAGACTGTTTCGCAGCGCCTGCAGCACCTCTAAGGCTTGCGCTGCGGTCAGCAGACCACTGCTCAGCACCGCGACTTGGCCTTCGAGCATTTCAAACATTGGCTCGATTTCCAAGCGATCGTCTTCGATCGCGAGCAGGTTGTACGAGTGATACAACCCGTCCTCACGGCGGTTTTCGAGGAGCGTCTGATCGAGATACTCAAGGCAAACAGCAGCGAAACCGACGAACTCGGATGAAGTCACAGCAACGAACTCACCCGAAATCCCATTTTGGTAGAGAGCAGTCCGATGATCCGATCCGGCTTGCGACAGTCCATCCACAATGGTTTTCCGCAACTCCGCTCCACAATCGTGAATCGATTTGCGGTGTTCCAGCAGCAAATGTGTCACCTTGCTCAGCAGACCAGCAACTTCTTCGGAAATTTCGAAGGTCGTTTCAGGAGTCTCCTCAAGCCAATCTTTGAGAAACGCAAAATAGCGTCGCAGGTAACAAACCGTGACCATGGACATGCCGTGACCGACCAACGCGTTGTTCGCATCGTTCCACTCGGGTCGCTGCGTGTTAAGCCAGATTCCACCGCCGGGCACAAAGTTCGTTATCTTGACCAGCGCTGGTAAAAGCAGTTTTTCGGCCAGCGTCACGTGGACCAGTTCGTCGTCTGCGTTTCGACACAATTTTCCGTCCGAGCCAATTTCGGCAACCCGCGACTCAATTTTTTGCTCCAACTCGAAATCGAAGTCGATCGTTTCCTTGGGGCTATCCTGAATCTGATCGTAGCTTCGAATTCGATACGGAATCTCTGCATAGGCACAGGTTTTTTGATTCAGCCAGCGATCCAGCGATTGAGGATCAAACTTCCGGCTCCAATGGAGCAGCTTTTGCAAATAGACGATCTGATGATCTCCCCAGTAGCCAATATTGGACCACGGGTCATCGGGATCGGGAGACTCCCATTCGAAACCCGACATCGTCAGGCGATAGGGATTGTACCCATCTGCGGTGGAAGCATTGACGAATCGGAACACCATCGACGTCGAAAACTCAGGCCACGACAGGAGCAGGGCTTCCCAGTTTTGAAAGATGTCGCGCCAGTTCCCTTGATAGTCAATCGTACAACTGCCATCGTCAGCAAAAGCTTTGATTGAAAAACGATTCCAAGGTCGCGTCGGATCGCCATGTCGACGACTGAACGTCAGCGGCAGATACTCATTTGCAATTCGCGTCAGGTCCACATCACCCGTCGCGGCTGCCCGCTGCCGCAAATCCTCAATCAAAATCCCATCCGCGGGACAAGGCTCCTGATTCCAAAGCGATGTTTGCCGATCGGCAACGTCACGATTGGACTGGCTCAGATGTTTTTCAAAATGTTCTGTATCCACAACATAATTGTTGACCGGCACCCCACCTCTCATGACATTGAACAGCACATTGGCCTTGTGTCGCGTGGAAACCAACGAATCCGACCCCAACTGCAATCCATCCGCAGAAGCGAGAATTTCGTCAAGTTTCCGCTCGCAGTTTTCAACGTCAAGCTGCACTTCCGCTGAAGGATCCGATTCGTTCTCAAGCCAGTGTTGAAGATTGCGGACATCCGTCGTGTCCAATCCCGCATCCCCTACGATGGCCCATTCAACGGTTTGCTCAGGGTCCAGTTCGGCGACATGGTGCACAAGATAGGCCCCGCGTTTCCCCCTCAAATCCGACTCCCCAACGACGATCCCTTCATTTTGAAACGAGCGGATCTGATCGCTGGAGATCAAAATATTCTTCGCCGGGACACCGTAGTGCCATGCCACATTGGCTCGCAAGCCCTCGCTGGGTTCGGCACGATCGCTGGGGATCGAATTGAGATAGTAGATACCCAACTGAGACTGAGTCAGCAATTCGTTTTTCTTGTAGGCATCGGCAAGGTTACTGAAACGGTTTTGGAAATCATCACCCAATCCAGCCGGCAAAATATTTTCAAAACCATCCAGAACGGACAATTGTTGCGGCTGACTACCTAAGTTCGAAAGCCAGCAGGTTCGCACAAATCCGAAACGACTTCCAAACGTCCACCGATAGCTAAATTTCAGCTTTAATTTCGAATGGACCTCCTCGAAAACAATTTTATTGCCCGTCGAATTCTTATAGAGCCGACGTTGGACTGCGGGATTCGACTGCCAATTGGAAAACGGCTCCCAGACGGACTTCGATCCATCTTCGGCGGTCAAGCGAACAATGGTTCGGGGGCCCGAACAGTGCTGCAAATCGGCGAGTTTGTCTGCCGAGTAGTAGGGAAAAAATGCTCCCAACGGGCACTCGCGACCCGCAGTAACAGCTCCTTCACTGGATAAAAACATCCAGTGGTTACCTGAACTCGAAAGGTTCATGAAGAAGCTGGGCATGTTGTGATTATCGTTAATACGATAAAAAGCTTCACCGTCCAAAATCACAAAGTTATCAAGCACCTGCGTTTCAGCAGCGCCTTGAGCAAACTTCTGTTTACCGATGCGGGTGTTGTCGATCAATTTACTGTGATTCATTTAATCCTCTTTTTCTCGACCGAAGTTCCGATTCGATCTGCCTTAGTAGTTTTCTGTCAATATTGTAAAAAATCATGGCTGCGGCCGAACAAAAAAAGAAAAAAGCCGGCACAACGCTCATCAATAAAACGATTCCCCTCAAAGTCTCTTCGGACTGCGTTTGCACCACGCCTTCGACAGGCTCTTTGAAACTAAACCATGCCAGAGCCCAACCCGGAATGGCGGCACCGATCGCACCACCGAATTTTTGGGAGAACGTCGCCGCAGAAAAAACGAGCCCCGTGGCCCGTCGATGATTTTTCCACTCCGAGTAGTCTGCTGAATCTGCATACATCGCCCACAGCAATACCGGCACTGGACCACTAATAAACGAAGCCAGAATGTGCAGCCCATAAATCAAAACGGTATCATTGGCCTCCAGCAAACAGAAAGCAGCAGTCAACAAACCAGTCAACACGTTCATCAGGATCATCAAATTCCGCTGCCCAAACACCGCCGTTAACGGCTTGGTACACAACATTCCACCAATGGCCGCGAACGTTCCCACCACCAGAAAATTGCCAAACTGGGCATCTAGGAAGTAGGTGAAGTAGTAGGCCACCGCGCTGCCGCGGGTCCAACCGGCAAGGATCTGGAACAGCCCCACAAAAAGCAAAACCATCCACGGACGATTGCCCAGCAAGTCACGGACATCGTCGCGAAACTTACTATTGTTTTGGGAGATGGGCTGAACACGCTCACGAGTGGTCGCAAAAGTGATCACAAATAGAATCACAGCTAAGATCGCGTAACAAACCACCGTCCAGAAAAAGCCCGCTTGTTTGTTGACCGAGACAACTGCCCCCTCTGCGTCGTAGACGGCAGAGCCAAAAATGTTCACGAGGGGTTCTGTAAACTTCTGGACGATCACTCCGCCGGTGAACGCAAGGACAAACCGAAAAGTCGAAACACTTGTTCGCTCCAGCGGATTGGAGGTGATCACTCCCATCAACGCGCCATAGGGGATATTGATGGCAGTGTAGGCCATGAACACCAGCGTGTACGTCACGTAGGCATAGATCAGTTTCCCACCCGGCGAAAAATCTGGCGTGTAAAACGTCAAAATTCCGGTCACAGCAAACGGCACCGCCATCCACAGCAGATATGGACGAAAGCGTCCCCATGCCGTTCGAGTTCGATCCGACAAAAAACCAATCAGCGGATCATTCACCGCATCCCACAGCTTGGTGACGAAAAACATCGTCGCCGCGGCACCCGCAGTGATTCCAAAAACATCCGTGTAGAAAAACAGCTGGAAATTCTCAAACAGCTTCCAATAAAGATTGGAAGCCGTGTCACCTAGCCCGTAACCAACCTTTTCACCAACCGATAGCTTTTCTGAAGAACTGGCTACCGCTGCGGTATTCGACTGTGAGGAATAAGGATTAGAATTATCGTTTGACATAATTGGAATTGGGCTGACGGTTCAACCGAAAACCCAACGGTTTACCGCCTCCGATTGGGGTTAGTGGTCGCCTCATTGGCACCCTCGACAGCTTTGCCAGCCAACAAATCTTCGTATTCCTGATCGTCGGCTTCAATGATTTTTCTGGACGTGAATCCAATCTTGCGCTTCCCTTCGACGGCCGTCCGCTGAAACACAATGGCTTGATTGGATCCCCGAGAGCCGCCGTAAACTTTGTATCGAATCTCAAAAGGCTGAGAATCATCCTCGCTGACAAAAACATCATCGATCGCATTGACATCGATTCCGACTTTGGTGAGCGATGATTCACCGAGGTTACGAATAAACTCTTTGAACTGGGTTTCGTCAGCCGGCCCTTCTCCAGAGTTCGTCAATTGATGCCGCGTGTAGAGATTCATCAAACGTTGCATGTTGTTACCGTTCGCTCGACGGGTAATGTCGTCGGCAGAACTTCTTCCCTCGCCACAGCCAACAACAGCGCCGCAGCTAAAAAGCAAAACACCGATCAGCAGTAATTTTTGGAAGTGCATTTGAGTGTTCTCGCAAAATTAAAGGCTCTGCCTGAAACCAGACAAAGCCAATGACGTCGTCCTATCTGTGTTTAAAAGTTAGTCGCATCGACGATGAATCCGTCGGCACGGTTACCCAAATTTCGCAGCATTGCGAGTTCGGCATTCATAGTGATCGCTCGAGCAGAACCGTCTCCGAAAGCCGCATTGAACGTACCCGGATGAGCTGAACCGAAGCCAAACTCCTGAGTTTGAACGGCATTGACGAACATCCATGGCTGGCGACCCGTCGAATCCGAAAGCACGGGAACCAGCTCCCTGCCGTTGCCTGACGATCCCGTGGAAGATTCTTCAGGACCGAAGATTCGCATTGTGGCAAAGTCAGCGCCGGCGAATTGACCCCACGCTTCCCAAAATGGGAAACCGTCCGCGCTGGAAAGATTGTAGTTTTCTTGCCGAACCGCTTTCTCAGCACACAAGATTGTGTTGGACGCACCATCACGAACCGACCCAAAATCGATTCGTTGGTAAACAGTGGTGTTAGGTCCATTGACGTTGTGGTGACCGGCTTTGGCGATCAAACCGGAAAACACTACTCTCTCCTCAGTGGGAGCAGGGTCCAAGTAGTGCCGGTATTCGTTTTGCCATCCCTCTTCGTTCCAGCCATTCACGACGCCAGCATAATCAGCAACGGCAAGTGGAAAACCCATGTCCACAACTCGCTCGCCGCGGGTCGGACAGATGTAGGCTGGAATGCTTTGCTCCAGCAGCGGAACCTCACCGAAATAGCCGTTGGCTTCACGCAGCCTTTCGATATTTTCTTGATCGATGAATGGCAGGATCTGAAACATCCAACCAAGGTTCTGGAATCCAAACCTCGGTCCGAATTCTTCAGAGGTATCAAAAAACGAGTTGGCTTGTCCGCCTGCGGTCGGAAAGTGAGCGTTGGCCGACTCGAAATTTAAACATGCCAACGCGATCTGACGCATGTTATTCAAACATTGCGTCCGCCGCGCGGCCTCTCGCACCTGCTGAATCGCCGGCAAGAGCATACCGATTAGAATTCCGATAATGGCGATGACAACAAGCAGCTCGACTAGAGTAAAAGCTCTTTTTGATCGTTGGCTTCTCATTTTCAATCCTGGAAATGGGGGAGGCATAACCCCAAAATGGGAGCGGTTTCAAGCATCATTACCATTATTCGGTCATAATGTACCACTGTCAACGCTTAATTTGCCGGACATGAAACCGCTTTCACGCCATTTAGGGTGTTTATACGCCTAAAATAGGGCAATAATGAATTTATGAGCTCCAAAAAAATCACAATTCAGGATATCGCCAATACTGCAAAGGTATCGAAAAGCACAGTTTCAAGGGTTCTCAATGACACCACCCCCGTCAATGACAAGAAACGTGCGGCCGTTGAGAAGGCGATGAAACAGCTGAACTTCCAGCCGAACCTGTTCGCTCGCGGCCTCGCAGGCGGAAATTCGATGACCATTGGAATTCTCACCCAAAATATCGGCAGTCCCTTCTATGACGCCGTCAACCAAGGTGTCATCCATCAACTGGTCGGCACCAATTATTCGCCCATTTTCGTTGATGGCCAATGGCAGGACGATGTCGGTCAAACCGGACTACGTGTCCTATTGGGCAGACAAGTCGATGGAGTGATCGTGATTGGCGGAAACATGGCCCCCCAATCGCTGATCGAACTCAAAGACCGAACACGCCTAATCGTCGTCGCGAGGAGCATCGAAGGCCTCGAAGAGAATTGCCTCTACATCGACAACTTTCAGGCAGCTTACGACGCCACACAGTATTTGATCGAATCGGGACACACAAAAATCGCCCACATTATGGGCATCCCGACTCATCAAGACGCGATTCGAAGACACGCGGGCTACACCCAAGCCCTCAAAGATGCCAACATCGAACTGGACGAAGAATTGGTCTTCGAAGGTAGCTTCGATGGCCGCTCCGGTTTGATTGCAATCGAGTCGCTTTTGATGAACCGCAAAAGTTTCACCGCCGTATTTTGCGGCAGCGATTCGATGGCCTTGGGTGCACGATTGGCACTTTATCGACGGGGTATCCGAGTCCCCGAGGACATGTCACTGATCGGCTTCGACGATCAACCTGGTGCCGAACTAATGACGCCACCGCTGACCACCGTTCGACAACCGGCGACCGAAATGGGGCAGGCCGCCGCCGACGCGATGCTGAAAATGATTGAGAAAAAAGAGTACGAGCTGCCGACATTCCAAGCCAACCTCGTGTTTCGAGAATCTGTCGCAAGACGCTTGTAGGAAAACGCCCACTCACCACGCTTACTTGGTAGATCCATCTGCCGCAGCACCCAGCAGCGATTCGGGTTTATCCAAAACCATCATGTGTCCGTGGTCGGCTGTCAAAATCACGACCGTCTCGTCCCAGTTGCTCTTGGCTTCCACCCAGTGCGTAATGGCTGTGAACGCGGCCGCGGCATCCAACACTGCACCAATCGAATCATCAATGTTGTTGTTGTGATTGGCCCAATCAATGTCGCCCGATTCAACCATCAACCAAATCTTGCCATTACCGTTTTTCTGGGAGCGGCTCTGGAGAACATTCAAAGCCGCCGTTGCCATTTGAGCCAACGTTGGATTCTCAGAAATGTCTTCGGGTTTGTATACATCGGCGCTCTTGATTCCCCGCGTGGGATCGTATTTGCCGTCGGCAGTCCGATACGGCAAATGGCCACCGGGGCCGCCAAAGAATCCGAATAGCCGGTTTCCATCTGCGTTCGATTTTGACGCCTCGAACTTCAGTAACTGCGCCCCTTCTTTCCCGGCCTGCCGCTGAACCACACGATAATCGCCGCCGTTTCGGCGATCGATCTCCTCCAAATCGGTTTCTGCAAGGAACTTGTTACCCGCCAGAAAATTGTTGCCCTGCTTTTCCCCCTCATCCGTCGTTTCGCCCCAACCACAGCCGATCACCACGTCCAAACCGGACAGCGCTTCTCTCTTGTGTGAAACCGAACGCAAACCCAACATGTCGCGGGCGATATCCTGATAGTCATTGCGGGTGACGTTGTGTGCGTAACACGCCGCCGGAGTCGCATGACAAAAAGGAACGCTGGAAACAACTCCCACTGCAAACCCTTTTTCCTGCAATTCGTGAGCAATGGGCCGCAGCTGCTCTCCTTCGGGACCGATATTGATGGAACCGTTGTAGGTTTTCTTCCCCGTGGTCATCGACGTCGCCGAGGCCGCCGAATCCGTGAAAGCATGGCCTCGACTGGATGACTTGCCTAATAAGTAACTTGGGTCCGATGGCTTCGACCATGGATACTTTCCGCCCAGCTCGGGAATGTAACCGCCAGCCGGTTCGCCTTCGTTGATCAGCGTCTGGCTGTTGACGTCCGGTTTCGCATCCCGAGTGTAGGGACTGGTGACCATGTAGCCAAAACCCTGCTGCGGTGCCTTGAAATCCAAGAAGCTCAAACCACTGCCACGGCCTTCTGTGTAAGGCACTTTTCCGTTTTTATAAATCGCCGCCGCTTGAGTCGTTTGCCAGTCCATCCCATCGCAAACAAACAGAATGACATTTTTCTTTCCCGCCGCGACGGCAGCCAACTGCAATCGCTGGATGTCGGTTTGATCGAAATATTTTGCGCTAGTGGAGAGCGTGTTTTCCGGATCGTAGCCGTAGACTTCTCGCAACTTTTCCTTGTCGCGAAACAGACTGTTACCATCGGCGAAATCATCCAGCCCCATGCCGAATGCGTAGACCGGAATCAAGCGATTGGAATGGTTGGTCCACGTTGAGAATTTATCGCTGCGGTCGCCCCAGTGTATCCAATCCGCCGACTGCGTTTCGATGGCTTTCAACTGCATCTGACGCAGAAAATCACCCTTTGGCGCAGCCTGTGTTTCCTTGGATTGCCCTTCGCTGGTTTTCTCTTGAGGAGCGGCTTGGGCAACGCCAATGCTGGCCACAGAAAACAACCATAGAATCAGTAAACATCTTTTCACGAGACAAATCATCCAATTCCCAGAAGTCGTCAACAAGGCTATCATCTTAACGTTTTAAACACGAAAAACTTCGCTCGAATATAGCCGATTCAAAATTCCCGTCGATTCAGAGATTGCAACAATTGCACTGATCTGGCTTGAACTTCATGTTGACAGGGAACACGGGATTTTTTTGAATTTGCGATTCGAGAAACGGTAGAGCCCATTGTCCAATAAAATAAATGCTTTGCGCCTCAACGGCAGCACGCCCATCAAACCCGGCGATTCAAACTTGACGGCCAATCTGGCGGTTGAGTCCATCGAATTACCCGATCCGGGCGTCGGCGAAGTCTTGGTCGAACCCCTTTTTGTGGGAGTCTGCGGATCAGACAACAGCGCCAGTTTGGCCAAATCAAACTTTGACTGGGTTCAACGTCCTCGCACCATCGGTCACGAGTGCAGCGGCCGCATCGTTGCCTTTGGACCCGACACCGAAAATTCAGCGGACCACGACCTGAAAATCGGTGATACCGTTTGCATCGTTCCCATGCGTGGCTGCGGCAATCCAAAATGCCGAGGCTGTCGCCGCGGTCGCCCCAATTACTGTCGCCAGAAAAAGATCTTCGGTTTTCATCGTGACGGTGCGATGGCTGAAAAGATGGTCGTCAACGTCGAACGGTGCATGCCACTGAAAACCGGACTGACCGCGGCCCAAGGCGCCGTCGTCGAACCGCTATCCGTCGCCGCGCAGGGCATCTTTCGTAAATGCAATATCAAACCAGGAATGGATGTCGTCATCTCCGGCTGCGGCATCATTGGGCTGATGTCGGCTGAACTGGCGCGGGCTGCCGGGGCACGAGTTGCCGTCACCGGAATCGACCGCGACAAGGAAGTCCGATTGAAGCTTGTCGAAGAGCGAGGCTTTCTGCCCATTGTTGTCTCTCCAGAAAAACCATTGCACCAACAACTGCAGTCCGGCATCGAAGCACTCGACGGAACTCGCTTTGGCGATGACTACGAAAACGGAACTGTTGATGTCCTGATCGAGTGCTCGGGAGCGCCACCGGCACTGGGCACGGCGGGTTTGTCAGTCCAACTCGAAGGCACCATCTGCGTACTGGCCACCTTCGGCAGCGAAGTCACGTTTCATGCGACTCCGTTTGTTCGGTCGGGTCAAATCATGACCGGCGTGATGGGTTCCAACCGCGAAGACTTCGAAAACGCCCAGACCTTCCTCGCCAGCGGTGGCTTCCCCGTGGAGGAATACTCGAAAGAGTATGCTTTCGAAAACGTGATGGAAGCCATGCACGATTCGATCTCCGCGAAAACCACCAAGGCACTTTTGAAGGTCAATGGTTAGCGAATAGCGTTACATACAAGAGGTGGTCTAGGCTTCCAGCCTGTGATCGCGCACCAGCATTGCCCACAGGCTGGAAGCCGATGCCACCGTTGCTGCGAAAACATTCTCACATTTTTATCCTTTCACAAATCGCGACATGGCCAAAATCTTCATCACTGGCGGGACCGGCTGCATTGGCGCCGCCGCCGTTAACACGCTCCTGACCCAATACGATTCCCAAGTCGAATCGATCGCCATCGCATCCCGCACCGGCGACCGCGCGTTGCTGAACATCTGGCTGGCCGATCGGCTGGACGAGCTTGTTCGTTCCGGGCGAATCCAATTTGTTTCCGTCGACATCGGGGACAGCGCCGCCTTGACTGCGGAACTGAAAAAATTTGCCCCGACGCACATCATCCACTTGGGTGCTTTGCAATCGCCGGCCTGCGATGCGGATCCCGTCTTGGGCGTCGACATCAACACTTCGGGCACCATCAATCTGTTTCGGGCCGCCGAGGAAATCAGTCCCAAGCTTGAACGATTTGTGTTTGCCAGTTCGGCAGCGGTGTACGGCAAACGGGCCAGCTACCCCCAAGACATCATTTCCGAAGACGTCGTTTTGGCTCCCCCGAACTACTATGGTGTCTGGAAAGTCGCCGGGGAACATTTGGCGGCTTTGTTTCATGAACGAAGCGGCATCGCCACCGTTTCGCTTCGCCTCAACACGACCTTTGGTCCCGGTCGCGATCGCGGCAAGACATCGGCACCCACGGTGGCGCTAAAATCCATTGCCCTGGGTAGCGAAAACGATGCGGCAGCGGCATTCCGCATGCCCTATCAGGGACGGGAAAACTATCACTACGTGGAAGACGTCGGGGCTCACTTCGCCGGCGTTTGCATGTTGCCCTTTGAAGGCTGCGAACCGTTTAACATCAAAGGCAAAACGATTCCAGTTTCCGAGTTTCTCAACCTCGCCGCCGAAGTCGCGGGCGAACTGGGGATGCAACAGGTTGATCTGGGGATCGAGCCAGAGGCTGCCCCCAATCTGTTTATCTGCGACTTGGATCACACCAAAGTCGACCGCGCCTTCCCGGGCCTACCGCAGACTGAAATCAAAGATGGCATCCGCAAGTCATTGGAGATGTTCCGCGAGTTTGCCAAAGCCGGAACGCTTGAGCTGTAGGTTTTCAAATTTTGATCTTGCAGACGAATCACCCCGCATTTCACCTAAGGGCGCCTAAAAGGGGTACGACGAACTACCACCAGGGCTTACTTACGGATCGTGTTGCTTTGACCGCGTGCCTGATATACCGCCGGCACCGCGGCGCTGGCGTAGCCCACTCGCTGGAAACGGATCTGAGCATCTGCAAAAACCTTCGCTGCCCGCGGCGAAGGATATCCTGTTGTCAGCAATGTGAGATCTCGGTTCGGATTCGCTTTCCGAAATTCGACCGCCGAACGACGGACCGATGAACTATCCAGCAAATAGTCCACAGAGCAAACGCCAATGATTCGATCGTCCGCCGTGACGGCGATGGGCAAACCGTAGTCGAGGACATTTTTAACAGTCGAGGTTTTGTGCAGTTCCGCCAACAACCGCATTTCGGCAAGCCGCATCAGGATGTCCGCTTCGGTGCTGTCCTTGTTCGCCTTGAGGACCATCAAGCCAATCCCTTCGACGCCTTTGAGTTGGTCAAAGTAATGCAAGAAAGCCAGCTTTTCCATCGAGGTGTATCGTGGGCTGTAAGCAAATTCCTTTCCAACCGGCTCCCAGACATTGGCAGCAAACAATCTCGCATTCACTTCGGCGCTGATTTCGTGCGGGCTCTTTTCCGCCACCGTTTGCTTAAAATTCTCCAACGTTGCCAGCAAGCCTAAACCCGGAACTGCGGCGCCTAGGGCATATTTTGAAGCCGCCGAACCGATCGCCTGTCGCTGCGATACGTTACTGAGGATGTTTCTTAATACCGGATTGCGTGTTTCTGGATCCACGCCAAGGCTCAATGCGAGGTGGCGAAATTGAGATCCACCGGCGCGACGGTCTTGCCGGTTGAGCCTGTCGGCGGCGAGGCGTTCGAATCCACGTGGCAGACGTTTCAATGTACCCACGGGATCGGCCAGCAATGTCTCCGCTCCATCGGGGGTGGTTCGTAGAGTCTGCAAAGCCTCTTTGATCACGACGGGACCATCCGCCATTTTTGCAACCTCATCGATCGCATGGATCTCACGCAATCGCTTTTCCAACATATATACACCGGCCGCCGAAAACGTGCCGTGCTGGCTGCGAATCTGAAACTGATAACGATGCTCCCGCAGGGGCACCTTCTCATCAATTTGATAGCTAGGCTGTCGCAGAATCTTGGAATCCAATAGCGAGCTGGCCGAAAACACCGGCTCATCGCTTGCGACTGCGGTTTGCGGTGCCGCGTTCTGAGACCAGACCGGTTCGCACGACAGCGCGAACAAAGACAGACCTAAAGCCATCACTGAAAACTTGTTCATCGTATTGCCATCCTAGCTTTTGATTATCGATTGTGAATTGATGTTATCGGTTTATCGAACGGGGCGAGTTCGACCATTGGAAATTGCATTGCCCAGCGCTGCGACAAGCTCCGCAACGATTTCCTCATGCTGACCCGCGACGTCCTTGGTCTCGCCCGGGTCGGCGGAAAGATCAAACAGCTGATAAGTCCGCTGGTCACCTTCCGACCGCGACGCGATCAACTTCCATGATTTCCATCCAACCGTAATCGCGATATCCTTGGCATCGCCTTGAATGAAGGTCATCGCGCGCAGTGCCTCGGACTCTTTGCCCAGCAGTGCCGGAAGAAAAGAAAATGAATCTTCAGCCGCATCGTCAGGAATTTTCAAATCCAAAACGTCCGCAGCGGTCGCAAAGATATCCGTCAAACAAAGGCTCTGGTCGGACGTCGTTCCGGGTTGGACCTTGCCGGGCCAGCGAACCACAAATGGCACTCGATGACCGCCTTCGTACGGTTTGCCTTTCCCGTCCTGCCAATGTCCGTTATTCAAATGACCCGCCTTTCTCGCATCCGCTTTGGCCGTTTTGAAAAGGTTGCGAATGTCGTGCGAGTCCGTTTCTAGATTCAAGAAAACTCCTTGGGTGCCTTTGAAGTCGTTCGGCGCCCCGCCGTTATCGCTAGTAAAAACAAGCAGCGTATTGTCGGCTAAACCAAGCTCATCAAGGGCCGCCGCAATCTCTCCGACGTGGGAATCCAATTCCTGAATGTAGTCCCCGTAAAGCCCCGCCTCGCTGCTACCGCGAAAGGGCGCCGACGGAGTAATGTGAGTGTGGGGACAGCAAGGCGTGAAGTACAACAGAAACGGACCGTCAGCATTTTTACGGATGAACTCGACTGCCTTCTTCGTCAGCATGGTATCGACTTGATCTTCAACCCTTGGCTTCTCCAACCCCGAAGGAAAATCCTGTCCCTTGACGATTTTGAGCTCCTCACCCGGCTTGAGCCCAAAGAAATCATGATTCTCAACGAAGGCGCGATACTTGTCATTGTGGTTACTGGGCACGCCGAAGTGATACGTGAATCCTCGCTCCAGCGGACCGGGACTCAAGGGCTTCACCATCTTTTTGCCATAGCCCAAATGCCACTTGCCAATCGCCGCCGCAGCATAGCCTTTATTCTGAACCAAGTCACCGATGGTCATCCGCCCCTCTTCGATTCGATAGCCGTTGCCTTTTTTGTGAAGCCGCCAGGGTGAACGTCCAGTCACCAGTCCGTAACGAGACGGCGAACAAATCGAAGCCGGCGAATGGGCATCGGTGAACTTCATCCCCTCTTTGGCCAAACGATCGATGTGGGGCGTTTTGACTTTCGTCGCTCCGTAGCAGGAGATGTCGCCGTACCCGAGATCATCCGCCATGATGACAATGATGTTCGGCTCTTGATCCGCTTGTGCAACACCAACACAGAGGGTGATCAGAAAAAGAACAAGGGTTACGAGTCGCGTCAACATATTGAGAAGTCTCATTTTTTGTTAGCTAGCGATGGGCCTAGAATCCGTTTCGGGTAAAAGATCGCCCCTTTTACCACGCGACGCGAGAGCCACAAGTCCGCCCATCCTCGCTTTCTAAACCTTCGACGCGTTTGAGCCAATACGGCTTTGCTAAGCCATCACTCGTCTGCTGCCAATTTACTGCCAATCGACTCGCACGGAACCTTAGATCCTAAGCAAATGAACTCGATCCTCAACTGTGTGCCTTGCCTTACGGTATATTAACTTTCGAAAATGTTGTACTGATTAATCGAACTGGCACAGAACGGGCACTAGCGGATTGTGTAAGTTAGTGAGTTAGACGTTGCAGCATTCAATTCCCTATCCAAATGCCTGTTAAACACTAAAACATCAAGCGAACCAACCCCGATATGGGATACGCTCTCTGCTCACACGCGTGCTGATCGGCACGATGATGGGATGGCTTTCCAGCAGAATTTGTAACAGCATCGCGGACAATGCGAACCTCCATATGAACACCCCTGCAAACATATCCGATTTCACAGGGCAACTCACCACGGCCCAATTTAAAAACAAGCTGACCGGCATGCTGTTGCTGGGCGGGTATGGCGACGCACTCGGAGCTCCCCACGAAAAAGAAGGCATCACTGGCAAAGCCGGCAACCCTGAAGATGTAGCTCGACTGCCGTCATTCCGCGACTACAACCGGGAGACGGCGCACCCTTGGGATATCTGGTACGACCCGGAAACCATTGACGCCGAAAAACGTGGCATGCCCACCGATGACACCGCTTTCCGTGTCACTATCCTGCACCAATGGTTATCCCGGATCGCTGAAGACGATGATGCACCCACCGAAAAGCAATTTTTAAGATGGCTCAAAGGGGCGCCGAAACCGGCCGCCGACGCCCCGCTGTGGCAGCAGACGCGACACGATCAGATTCGAGATTGGCTGGCGATGTTTGAAGACGGCGAGACGCTGAGGTACGCCCCCAATCGATACACAGTCAGCGAGAACAACCCCTTCTTTCGTAAAGACGCTCCGGTTGTGTTTGGAACGTTCATGTATCTGGAATTGGCCGCCGTTTATGCCTCCTGCCCGGTGAACGACGTCTTCACCACCTTCAATGGCTTTGCGAGCTTGGACCAGTCCTACGGCCGATTTGTTAGCGGGATGAAGATGGCGATGCTGGCCCAAGCATTGACCGCCGCCCCCACCGACAAATCGTTCGACGAGTGGTTCTTTGAAACGGCTGATTCGATCCTTGATTCCGATCTAGGCGACCCAGAAACGCGCGCCATGGTTAAGTCCCATTTCGTGGCCGCGGCGCAGATCGGCAGGGACAGCCAGAAGCTGACCGAGACCGACTTCATGGTCCAACTGAAACAGGTATTCGACCAACAGCTGCCGCAATCGACTTCAGAGGAACATCGCGAGGGGTTCCGATCCTTTGATCCGCTGCTGTTTTTGAAAATGATGGCAGCGGCGGTCGCCTACTCCGATGGCGATGTGAGGAAGGCCCTGCGAGTGCTTGCCGTCGCCCCCGGTGACTCCGACACGATGGCTTCACAGCTGGGCTCGTTGGCGGGCGCGTGGAGCGGCGACATCGCTTTGCGTAAACTGGACACGATTTTCGCCAGCGATCTCAACCAAGTCCAAAGTTGCATCAAAGATCAATTCGGGATCGAAACGAGCGATCTTGCCGACTCCTTGATCGAGCTTGCTCACAAACACGGCTGCTGCCAGAAACTCGAAATCGCATAAAAACAGCCTCCCACAGAAACACCATCCGGAGGCGATCAACGTGAAATTTTCGTTACCAGTATTGATGATTCTGTTTTTGCTTTCCATCTGCACGGCGCGGTATCGCTTGCATGCCTTCTGTGCTGCCACCGCACCGTCGCTGCACCCTGTTTTGCGGGATTGACCTCTCCCCAGCAACCTCCAGCCCAAGCTGAGATTGACTCTCCGACTGCATCTCCCTATGGTCCAAACCTTACTGTCTGCCAATATTCGATTCGCAGCCAATCCAATTGAGCAATCTGCCACCCAACCCCGACACAACGATATCCGATCGTGCCCCTACGACATCATCTGATGGTGTCTCGGTCATTGTGTTTGGCGATGCCGACTGCCCGCGAACGCTGCAGTCCGTAGATAGGTTTTTCTGTGAAAGCAAAACAGACTTCGAAATCATCCGAGTCTGCCTTGAAGGTCCAACAAGCAATCCTCACACATTGAAATCGAATTGGAAAACGGTCAACTGTTTTCAATCAGCGTTTCAGATCTCTCGATTCCCCCAGCTCGCATTGCTCGATTCGGTTAATGGAATCCAACCAAAACACTGGGACCTGTTAAGGCCTTCATGCGCCGACGAAAACTTCGGCGACCCAAGCCCCGGACTGGCAGCAGCCCAGACGCCAATTGATGGCATCCGCACGCTATCTCTTTCACCCGCGCGGCGGTCCATTCTGCTCCACTGCTTGCTGGCGATCTATTCCATTTTGGCGTGGCTGCTGTTAGGCATCCGCAAGCACGGCTTGAATCCGGGGCTGATTCTTATATCAAAATCAGCCCTGCAACGATTGGAAATCGGTAGCATCGATAGCCGACACCTCGACGCACCCGTACAGATTCTGGCTCTTGCCAAACTGGAGTCGCTGCAACAGGACGGCGCCGCGCAATTAACGTTCGAAGAATATCAATTCTCGACAACGGCAGACAACAAAGCCACTTCGAAACTTTCTGGTCCTTCGTTCCTGTCGGAGCTCAAGGTCGTTATCCTGTCAACGATCCGACTGCTGCGATTCTGGTTTACTCAGTTGGCGTTCCCGAAAAATCATCAGTCCATCAACCCAGAACAGCGCAGCGCCTTTGGCAAAGCAAAAACTTTGGTTACCGCCACCGTGTTGGTCGTTGCCTGCTGCATGCTGCTTGCCAATCGCGGATATCCCCTGCTGGAACCCGATGAAACCAGAAACGCCCAACTGGCACTCAACACGCTCCAATCGGGTGACTGGTTATCACTGAAACTATATGGTGAAAACTACACCGACAAACCTCCGCTCCTCGCTTGGCTGACCGCCAGTTGCTACTCGCTGTTTGGTGTTAATGAATCCGCGGCCCGGCTACCGCCCGCCATTGCCGGGATCATGACCATCGCACTGACCCTGATCCTTGGCAGCCGATTGGTCGGATACCGCAGCGCCCTTGCCGGTTCGATTTCCCTGCTGGCATGCTGGGGATTCGTGTTCCAAGCTCGCTACCTGAATATGGATGCCCTGCTTACCTGTTGCACCACGGCCGCGATTCTATCTGGGCTGTTGGCGCTGGGATCCGGGCCACGGCGATGGATTCCGATGACTGCTGCTGGAGCAGCAACGGGCTTGGGCGTCATGGCCAAAGGTCCAGTTGCGATCGTGATCGTTGTCCCCATCATTGCCCTCGCCATGGCGATCAACGTTCGCATTCCTCGTCGCCAGAAAATTGCCTTGATGGTTAACTTCGTCACGCCCTTGCTGGCAATTGGGCTCCCGTGGTTCATCGTCGCCAGTGTACTGAACCCCGAATTCGCCTACGACTTCTTCTACAAACATCACTTCGTCAGATTCTCCAACGCCTTCGTCCACAAGGAACCGTTCTGGTACTACGCCGTCGTCCTCACGGCACTTATGTTTCCAGTTTCCTTCCTGTTTCCACGACTGTGGCAGTTTCTATTTTCATCCCGGGATTCCTTCCGCCAACATCGCACGGCTCAGCATGGCTTGCTGGCGATCGGGGCCGCTTGGATCGTCGGATTTTTCTCGCTGTCCGAGTGCAAACTTCCTGCCTACGTGCTGCCGGCCCTACCACTGCTGGGGCTGTTGATCGGCTCGGTCATCCAGCATTGGATCGGCACTCAATCCATCTCCGAACGCTCCGTACAGACATCCTTTCACCGCCTTTCCCGCCGCATTGCGATCGGCATGAGCGGCATGGCGGTCACGTCTTCGATCGTCATTTTGTGTTGCTTAGCCGAGTTTCAATTGCCAATACCCCACGCATTGTTGGCCGGCATCGCGCTCGTGATACTCTGTTTCGTTGCCGTGCGACGTTCCTGCAAACCCGCAATGGCATGGCTGGCCACGGGAATGATTTGCATGATGGTGGTAGGCCTGACGACCGCTCACTTTGTCCCAAAATTCGCCAGCCAACGGTCCATTCTCTCCGGACTGAAGCGCGAAGCGGTCGATCTAAGCGTCCCGATCATCTACTTTGGGCGGGACTCCTTCGCCAGCAACATCTACTTGCCGGGGCACAATGTTGTCCACATTCGCGAAGAAGAACTTGACGACATGCAGCAGGCTGTGGAAAGCATGGAGCATGTGATTGTCGTGGCCTCTGACGAGAACATTGAGCGACTGACTCAACTCGGTGGCCTCGCCATCGATCGATTGGAATCAAGACATTCGTTTGAAATCATCGTCCAACCGGACCGCTCGGCAAGCCTGCCGGACTCAACCGTTCGCTAAGTCAATCAACGGTCCGTGATACGCCTGTCAAGAATATCCAAACAGTAATCCTGCTAAAAACGAAAACCCAGTCTGCCCCCAACGGAACAGACTGGGTTTGATCCGATATTAAGCGACTGGCAAATTACTGTGACGATTCCAAGAAAACGCCGTCTCTTCGATTCCCCATCAATCGGTGAACTTCGAGTGCAATATCAAAGGTGATGAACTGTACCGAACCGTCGGCAAGCGCCATATTGAAACCGCCGGGATGAGCACTGCCAAAAACTCTGGAGAAATCGCCACCGAGTTGCAAAGGTTGGTCTTGCATTGGTGCAAGTGTGGTGAATCGGTGAGTATCAAGATCATCACCCGACAAGTAACACTGATCGTCTCCAGAGTCGACACCGGAGCTGTAGTGTTCCACAGCAAGATGTTTCTCGCCCACCATATAAGTATTGGATGTCCCATCCGTGATGGCCCCAATGTTTATCTCACTTCGCTGAAACGTGATTCCTGTTGCCCCAGACAAGTCCGCAAATCCGGCTTCTGAATTGACCAAGGACAGGGCTGGACCTCCCCCCCACCTGATTCTGCTGTCACCCGCGTTGGCGGCGTAGTCGCTTTTTGCATCAACTGGCGTTGGACCACCATTGTGTGCATATCCCTTTGCTGGACCTCCATCGCCTCCCACAAA
>CAZDZX010000001.1:89159-98790 GCA_964510005.1 uncultured Pirellulaceae bacterium | reverse complement strand
AAGGTCAACAAACGCACCGAAGTCGGCGATGTTCTTGACGACACCTTTGCGGACCTGACCTTTTTCCAGATCGGCAAGCAGTTTCTGTTGGGCGTAAGTTCGCTCTTTCTCAATCAGAGAACGACGGCTGACAACGATGTTCTTGCGAACGTTGTCGATTTTGAGAACTTCACACTGAACGACACGGTCGATGTAGTCGCCGATGTCGCCAGGGCGGCGAATGTCGACTTGGCTGGCCGGCAGGAATACCGAGACGCCGATGTCGACCAACAGGCCGCCTTTGATTTTGCGTTGGCACTTACCGGTAACGATATGGCCTTCTGAGATTTTGGAGATGACGTCGTCCCAGACCTTGCGCTGGTCGGCACGTTTCTTACTCACGGCGATCAGGCCGGATGGATCGTCGGCGCGACCTTGGCTGTCTTCAAGGTCTTCGATCAAAACTTCGAGGACTTGGCCAACCTCTGGTGGATCTTCGTCTTCCCATTCGTTTTTCGGAATGGTGGCTTCACTTTTGAAACCGACGTCCACAATCACGTGATCGTTGTCGACTCGAACGATCGTTCCTTTGACCATCGAATCAATTTCGTAGGTCTGAGCTTCCCCATCAGGTGGAAAAAGGGAGCCATCGTCGAAGCCCATCAGTGCAGCGTTAAGCTGACGTTCGATGTCTTCGTCTTCGAGTGAGTGAATGAGGTTTTGGTTGACCATTAAATTAATATCCTGGAGTTGCTGGGCTGTGTGGTGGCAAAGCGTCGGATAGAGAGCCGACAAAAGGAGGAATGCTTCGCTGAGACCATACAGATATCCAGCGGGAAGGTTGCACGTGAAGTCACGCGTCATGAGTGCGCCGTCGTGGCCTAGCGTCACCGCTAGTAAACACCATCGTTGGCTCTTAAGGGCTCGAAAGATTAACAGAATTATCCGGTATTCTCAAAGGGGAAACCAGAAAAACCTGCATTTATTGTCTATCGGCCTCAAGCTGCCAATTAGTGAGCCGATTTCCGCTGCCGCCGCTGTTGGGTCCAAATTGCCAAAGCCGGATATTCCAGATCCGTCAGAGCCCCCTTTTCTGGCACCAAGGACTGCTTTCTCAGCCAATCCCGCCGGTTTGTGGAGGCGGTCGATCCAACGAGCGTCGCTCCTGCTGTCACGCTTTTTTCCACGGCCCTACGGCCAGCGTCGTGTTCTGATGCATCGGGAAACTGGCAAACGCCTCGTTGACCTGCTCCAGTGTGACCGATTCGTAGGACAGAGCAATCTCTTGAGGCGTTCGAAATGGCAAACCGGCCAGCCATTGGGATCCGATCGAAAACATCCGACTTTCGGTGGCTTCGCTGCCCAGCACGATCTGCGAGGCAATCTTTCGCTTGGCCATCTCCAGCTCCTTCTCTGTAACGCCTTCGACGACTTTTTGCTGCAAGACGCCCAGTCGCTCAAGATTCTCCTCGGCCTTTTCAGGAGAGCAGCACAGATACGTCATGATCGCGCCGCAGTTGTCATACTCGTAAGTTCCCACTCCAGCCGATTCGGCCAAGCCGCTGTCGAGGAACTCCCAGTACATCCGGCTGCCGGCCTCGTCGCCCATGATCGATGTCGCCACCCGAGACGCGAACCGACGCGGGTCTTTCGAATCGGGGCCTTTGGCCAATTGCAAAATGTACTGTTGGGCCGAGTTCTCTTTGTGGATGCAGTGAAAGCCCGATTGGCCTGCCGTTTCAGGAGCCGCTCGATTGACCTCGAACGGTTTCCAATCGCCGCAGTGCTGTTGAATGCTCTCCACTAAGCGGTCAAAGTCAATTTTTCCGGCCGCGGCAAAGCAAATGTTCCCCGGGCTGTACTGGCGATCAAAATAGGCCTTCATCGCTTCGGGAGTCAAAGCCCCCACGGTGTCGACCGTGCCAAGGACGCTTTGTTGCAACGGGTGGCCGGCAAAGAACTCTTCCATGATCCGCTCGTAACCGCCATAGGGTGGCTGGTCGGCATACATCAGGATCTCTTCGATGATCACCTGCTTTTCGGTTTCGAAGTCTTCTTTTCGCAACGACGGACGCATCAGATCGGAAAGCAGCTCTACCATGTCATCCTGAAACTCAGGCAGCACGGCCGCGTGATAGATCGTGCTTTCTTCACCCGTGCGGGCGTTGCTGCTGGATCCCATCTCGTCCAGACGGCGGTTCACGTCTTCGGCGCTGCGGTTGGGCGTGCCTTTGAACACCATGTGCTCAAGGAAATGGCTGACGCCACCGATCTCTTTGGTTTCGTCCCGAGCTCCGGTGCGAACAAAGTACCCGAACGCCGAAAAGTGAGCATGTGGATTGCACTCGGCGAGGATCTCAAGCCCGTTATCAAGCTTGTGCTGACGATACTGCATCTTCTTTCAATTCCAGCGGAGAGGGGCCGAGCGTAACTAGATCAAAATTGCGTGGATAGTGATCCACTAAAAACTCATTGATGGCCTCCACCGTGAGGCCGCTGATGATTCCGTTGATTTCATCAATGTCCCGCACGCGACCAAGGTGGTACCAGTCCGAAGCAATCGAACCGGCGCGGGAACGACAGGATTCCTGTTGCATGACTAAATTGGATCGAAATTGGACTTTCAGCCGAGCCAGCTCTTCCGGAAGAATGCCTTCACGTAGTCGCTGTAGTTCTGCTACCAACACATCTAAAGTCTCTTGGGCGCGGGCCGAAGAAGTCCCACTGTAGGCGATCACCGAACCCTCCTTTCCAACCGAATTGCAGGAGGCAAACACGGTGTAGCACAGCCCCCGTTTCTCGCGGACTTCGTGGAACAGTCTGGAACTCAGCCCGTCGCTGAGGACTCCGATCGCGGCCCGATGCGTGTAGAAATCTTCGTGCGTGTAAGCCACACCCGGGCAAGCCAACGCAATATGAGTCTGCTCGCTATCGAAGGGCATATGGTAAACGCCCCGCGTTGGCACCGACTCCGCCGCCTGCGGTGTTTCTCCCGCGGTCCAGTCTGCGAAAAGTTCAGCGACGTGATCACGGAGTGCTTCGAAGTCGATCTTCCCGGCCACCGCTAGGATACAGCCCTTGGGTTGGTAAACGTTTTTGACAAAGTCGGCGACCTGTTGATAGGTCATCGCTGAAATCGAATCGACGGTGCCATCGGGACCGCGACCGTTGGGATCACCGTAGTGCCGCAGACGTACCTCACGCAGGGTTTTGCGAGAGAGGTCGTCCTCCATCGCCATGATTTCCTGCAAACAGACCATGCGGCCGTCTTCGAATTGGGACTCAGGCAGGTGAGGGGTGCGAACGACATCGCGATAGATCGACAGTGTGTCATGCAGTTCGGTGGCTTTCATCGCACCCCCAAACCATGAGTGGTAGTTGGAAACCGATGAGGAGTAATCGACTCCCAGCAATTGCAATTGCTCGATGAACTGGCGGCTGTCCAAATCGCCGCAGCCCCGCTGAACCATTTCGCTGGCAAAGCTAGCGGTGCCGACCCTATCGGCCGCGTCATAGCGACAGCCGGCAGGGAGCGACATGGCGAACGCCGCAGAAGCCAACCAAGGCATTGGCTGGGCGACTAGGGTGAAGCCGTTTTCAAATTGATGGTGAAGAACTGTATTCGATGTCATGCCGCAATTCCGCGTTTCGAGTCGAGCATTGTATGCAGAAAAGCCACTTCCTCGCAACGTGCGCCGGGACGTCGCGATTTCATGGTTCTTTACGATTTCATGGTTCTTTATATAGGGGCTTCGGGATCGGGAAGCTCCGTCCCGTCCAACCAGCGATCCCACGCTGACGGGGGTGGCAGCGTCAGATCAACATCTTCGTCGTCGATCGGGTGGCGAAATCTTAACTTCCACGAATGAAGAGCAATTTGCCTTTTTCGCAGGTCATCGACTTGGGGACCGAATTCGGTCGTGGAACCGTAGAGGGTGTCGCCCAGAATCGGATGCCCGCGCGTCGCAAACTGAAGTCGGATTTGATGGGTCCTGCCGGTCAGTAAATTGATGGTAACGCGGCTAACATTATCTTGGCGGATGGTCTTGTATTCCAAAGCCGCGTGTTTGGCGTCCGGGTGATCGCTGGCCACGATTTCCGATTTGGCTTCGTCGGGGATCTTTCGCATGTGGTCGGTCAGCGTCCCGGCCGCTGGCTGGAGCTCGTGTTCCAGAATCGCGACATAGGTTTTACTGACCGTGCCCTGTTGGAACTGAGCCGAAACTCGCTGAGCGGCTCGCACATTCCTCGCAAACGCAACCAGCCCGGAAACCGGACGATCCAGACGATGGATTGCTGTGAAATAGAACTTCTTCCCCAGATCGTCTCGCTGGCGAAGGAATCGCTTGGCTCGGTTCTCAAGACTGTCGATCCCGGGCGGCCCTTGGGTCAGCAACCCCGGCGGTTTGTTGAAGACAACGATTCCTCGCTGTTCATAAACGATATCAATTTCAATTTCCGAACAATCCTCTTTTGCAGTCATGGGCGGATTGTAGCGAATTTTCGGCTGCTGGATGGGGGGCTCGAACTAACTAGTCCAAAAACTGCTCCCGCCACTAAGTGTGAGCTAGGCTTTTGGAGCCGTAAACTTTTGAAATGCCGCAGATATTGCAAAACAGTCCCGTGACAAACACCATCCCAACACTCCGAAGCCTTTCGTTCGCACTCCTTACAGTCGCGACAGTGGTTTCGCTTGCCTCATCAACAGTCTCCGCACAAATCGAGGGCTTCACCGAACCGTTCCGTAGTGTCGACCTTTCTAGCGACGAAGCCGGCGCGATTGCTGCCCTTGAAGTTCGCGAGGGAGATTCCGTTGCCAAAGGCAATGTCGTCGCAAGGCTTGACGATCGCGTGCAAAAGATCCAATTGGAAATTGCCAGCCATTTGGCTTCTGCGAGCAGCGAATTGGAAGCCGCTCAGCGTACCTACCAGAAACGACAGACCATTTACGATCGATTGGTTGGAATGCAGCAGCGTGGACATGCGAGCCAAAGCGAGATCATTCGAGCTGAACTCGAATTGTCGATTGCTCAAGCACGATACGATGCCGTCCGCGAAGAAGGTGCCGTCCGAAAAATCGAAATGCAACGAGCCGAAGTTCAATTGGATCGCCGCTACGTGCGAGCTCCATTTAACGGCGTGATCTCTAAGATCCACCGCCGCGAAGGCGAGTTCCTTTCTCCAGTTCGTCCTGAAGTGGTCACCATCGTTCAAGTTGATCGATTGTTGACAACCTTTGCCGTTCCCGTCTCTCAAGCGACCGAGTTTCAAGTCGGAAGAGAGTTTGAGCTGAAGTTTGAGAATGGTTTGTCAGTCACTGCCGTGGTTCACTCGATGAGTGTTAACACGGATGCGGAAAGCCAGACTGTTGAAGTCAAACTCGTATTTGACAACCCCGATCAGGAAATTCGTGCCGGAGAAATCTGCACTCTGAATATCTAATCAGCGGCGATCGGCATTCATCGAATCGGATCGCTTTTGTTCTCCACGGTAGGATGCCGCTGCATCGAGCAGAAAAATAATGAAGGATAACTCGCGCACAATCACCGGGAAGCTCCCCATCGGTCCCTCAGCGGTCGCCGGTCAGCAAGCTGCTACCCCGAGTGAAGCCGTTCCTCAAGGAATGGAGATCAATCCGATGTTGTCGGATGTGCGCCGGATTGTATCGTCATCTGAGAAAATTGATCAGCTGGTCTCGGGTTTGACAGAGCTGATTGTCAACAATACCGAGTGCCTTGCTGTCTGGTTGGTTCAGCGGCCGACTCAACAAAAGAACTGGCAACTCCATTCTCTAACGGATCAAAACGCCACGGCTGTGGCTGACCTCGCGGGCAATCGAATCCATGGCCTGGCCGACGCTGCGTCAGAAGCTTCATCGGCTTGCAGTCTGCCACTGAGCGATACGGTGTGCCTCGTTGCGACCGTGATCGAAGCGGGCATCAGCGAAACACAAATGGGGTTCGTCGGTGCATTCCAAGAAAAAAGCCAGTCTTCCCTGCGACAACAATGGATGCTGTCGATCGCGGTGGAAGCCATCAGCAAATGGATGCGGCAACGGGAGTTGGGACAATCGCAAGCCAGCCAGCAGCTGATGACCGATTCGATCGTCCTGTGTGGCGAGATGAATCAATCCGCCACCCGCCAAGAAGCCGCCAACAATCTTGTGAATCACTTGCGGCGGATCCTGTCGGCACGGCAAGTCGCGTGGTGCGAAGGCGCTTCGCGAGAGCGATCTAAATTGATCGCCGTGTCGGAAGTCGAAAAATTCGATCCCTTTAGTGAGTCGTCCCGCGTCATCGCCACGGCGGCCTCCCGGGCCATCGGCAGCGAAGCTCCCGTCGTGTTCCAGCAGGGACACGAACTGGATCCCGCCAACGCATTGCCGTTAGAAGCTTACTGTCGCGCGAACCGTTTCGTGTCCTGCGTCTGCGTCGGCGTTACCGATCATGAAGGCCGACCGTGCGGGAGCCTGATCATTGGGAGCGATCAGGAATCGATCTCGGAGCATCAGTTAACTCGAATCAAACAGCTTGCCGGCTTCAACGGCAGGCATCTGAGTGTCGTGCAGCGGGCGAATCTTTCGTTCAGTGAGTTTGTTGGCGGAAAGGTTCGTTCGATTCCGAAACAACGATGGTTCAAATTGTCCCTGCTGGCGACCGCCATCGCAGTAGGCATAATGCTGATCCCAATTCCCTATCGGGTGGGCTGTGACTGTGAAATTCAACCGCATACACGTCGATTCGTTTCGGCTCCCTATACCGGGACGCTAGAAAAGTCGCTGGTTGGACCGGGTGACCTTGTCAAAAAAGATCAGCTGATTGCGTTGATGGATGGCCGGTTGCTGCGTCATGAATTGATGGGTGTTCGGGCAGAGTTTGGCGCCGCCAAAAAGCGACGTGATGCCGCCCTTGCTCAACGCGAAGTCGCCCAATCTCAAATCTCACGCAGTGAAATGCGTCGACTGGATTCGCGAATCAATTCGCTGGAAGACCAGTTGGGCCGTCTGGAAGTTCGCAGCCCTTACGAGGGCGTCATCATCAGCGGCGACATGGAGAAAGCCGAAGGGGCTCAGATGGAGATCGGTCAAACACTGTTCGAAGTCGCTCCGTTGAGTTCAATGTTGGCGGAAGTCGCGATTCCAGAATCCGAAATTCAATACGTTAACGAATCCGATCAAGTTGCGATCAAGCTCAGCGCGTTTCCATTTGAAACATTGCATGGGCCGATTCGCAGTATTCACCCGGCGGCAGAAGTTGTCGAAGACGACGCTGTGTTTGTCGCCGAAGTTGATCTGTCGGATTCGGATCTTGAAATTCGCCCCGGAATGAAAGGGTCAGCCAAGGTGAAAACCCAATGGCGTCCACTCGGTTGGAACCTCTTTCACAAGTCTTGGGAATCGGTTCGTTGCTGGACCATTTGGTAGGAATTGGGAATGACAGAAGATTCCTCAATAGAAAATCCTCCAATGGGCAACACCGATCCGCGTGAAGCTTGGTTGGGTGCGGTATTGGATCTGCGCAAGGAACTGCGATTCGAATCTCGATCGCAATCCGGCACTAGTTTTGTCGTCGTCGAAGATCCCGTTCGAAATAAGTTTTTTCAGATTGGCGAACGCGAATACGGTGTCATTGCCTCCTTCGATGGAACACAAGCATTGCGTCAGTTGGTCGAATCGAATTCAACGGGTGACGTTAACGAAGATTTGGCGATCCGTGTGGCCCAATGGCTGGTGCAAAACAATCTGGCCTACGCCAGCGGCGCTGACAGTAGTAAACGAATCAATCAACAAGTGAGTTCGTCTCAGAAGGCGCAACTGGCCGGGAAGTTGAATCCGTTTTCCTTGAAGACAAAATTGTTCAATCCGACACGGTTGTTGGATGCCGTTTTTCCAGTTGCTTCGTTCATTTTCACAAAGTGGTTTTTGATCATCTGGACGATCGTTGCTGTGATGGCAATGAAGACGATCTACGGATCATGGGACCAAATGGGGTCGGCTTCGATCGGGATTTTCTCGTCGGGTCGATGGATCTGGATGTTGCTGTTGTGGCTGTTGTTAAAAGTCGTCCACGAGGGCGCTCACGGAATCGCGTGTCGAAAATACGGCGGCGAAGTCCCCGAAGCCGGCGTGTTGTTTCTGCTGTTCACCCCGATGCCTTATGTGAATGTGACATCAATGTGGCGGTTCCCTAGTCCTTGGCAGCGGATCGTTGTGTCGGCCGCCGGGATGTATGTCGAATTGTTCTTTTCATTCATTGCCATTTTGGTTTGGCAGTATGCCGACGGGCTGGTCTCTAGTTTGGCGTTCGACCTGTTCATCATGGCCAGCGTGACCACAATCCTGTTCAATGCCAATCCGCTGATGCGATTTGACGGTTACTTTATCCTGTCCGATCTGTTGGGGATTCCCAACCTCTACCCCAAAGGCACGGCTTGGTTTGGCGATCGCATGAAAAGCCTCCTGTTGGGTACACCGAAAACACCCAACCTGATTCCTGCCGGTGAATTTCCGCAGGCGGCGATTTATGGCAGTTTGGCGTTCGGTTGGAAGCTGTTGATTTCGATCAGTTTGACGATCGGAGCCAGCGTGTTGTTTCCAAAATTCGGCGCCTTGTTAGCAATTGTGGCCGGTGTTTTCTGGGTCGCAATGCCGCTTTTCAATCAATACAAACGAATGGCGAATTCGCAACAGCCAATCCGTGGCGGGCGGGTGGCGATCAGTGCCGTTACCCTCCTGTGTGCCTTGGGTGCTTTGTTTTTCGTGTTCCGCGCCCCGGCCACCAAATCCGCGCCGGCATTGGTGCAGTACGCTGACGAAACCATCGTCCGCTCTCAGGCCGGCGGTTTTGTCGATGAGGTGTTTGTCACCTCGGGAGAGCAAGTCGCAACCGGTCAGCGGTTGGCGACGCTCAGAAACCGCGAACTGGAAGATGAGGTGACGACGTTGGCTTGCCGCGTCGAAGAGGCGAAAATCCAAATCCGGATCCACAAACAAAACGAAGAATCTGGCCTTGCCCGGGCCGTCGAGGAAACGCTGGGCGGTTTGGTCGAACAATGGGAAGACAAAAAAGTTCAAGCCCAATCGCTTGTCGTGACGGCACCGTTTGACGGGTTCGTGTTCGATCGAAACCTAGACAGTCTCGCCGGTCGGTTCGTAAGACCGGGTGATCCGATGCTGAACATCGCTCGCGATGCCACCAAGGAAATTGTTGTCTCGATTGATCAACGCGATCTTGAATCGGTGCGTCAGAATAAAGAGCAAGACGTGCGAGTGCTGTTCTCAGGAATGCCTGTGCTGCACGGCCGAATGGTTCAGTTCAATCCACGAGCCACCACGGTGACGACGCATCCCACATTGAGCGCTCATCTGGGCGGTTCTTTGGATGTGCGACCGTCTACGGATCCCAATCAAAAAGAATCAGACCCACACGCGATGGAACTGCTCGATCCGCGTTTTACGGCTCATTTGGCGATCGAGTCCGACAATGGCAAACAGCTTCATTCGGGGCAGCGTGGCTGGGCGTTTATTCGCTCCAGTCGCCAGTCGATGGGCAGTTATCTCTATCTGGCCGCGCATGATTGGCTGCAAGATAAAATCGAACTGGCCACGCAAGCCGCCATCGTCCAATAGAAAAAATGGCATCCAAAAAGTGGC
>CAZDZX010000001.1:57653-89059 GCA_964510005.1 uncultured Pirellulaceae bacterium | reverse complement strand
ACTGGCCACGCAAGCCGCCATCGTCCAATAGAAAAAATGGCATCCAAAAAGTGGCCGGGACGCTCCGCGGCCCGAGCTTTTCCCACATTCTATTTCTTTTGGAAGTTAGCCCAGCATTCTACTGCGGCAGCGCCAGTTCGAATTCCTTTCGATCGGCCACAGAACGCCGCACGAACTTTTTGACCAGTTGTTGAAGATGTGGCAGTGGGATCGCGTAAGTCGCTGCCCGTCCGTTTCTGGCGATGTTCATTCCGACTACGTTGCCTTGTAGGTCAACCACAGGGCCACCACACTGTTCTGGGAACAGGGGCGCGTCGTGTTGGAACACGCTGGGAAAATTGTCGGCTCGCTTGCTGGGAATCGCACCTAAGCGGTTCATCATTTTGAATCGCTGTGCCTGTTCGTCAGGAATGTCCAACGATCCCAAAGTCGCCACCGTTTGGACGCGTCGACCGTCTCGCAGGTAAATGATTCGGATTTTTCTTCCGGGGCCTTTTTTGCGAATGGCGTTGACCAATTCGCCAACCGTTCGAATCGCAACTCCATCCATCGAAATGATAACGTCGCCGTCACGAAGTCCGGCTTTGTAGGACGGTTCACCTGGTGTCACTTGCGCAATCTTGATGCCGCCGGGGACTTCATCGGGATTGACGCCAAGTTTCGCTTGCTTGCCGGTCTGTGTGGATCGAGACACGACGCTGTAGGTCCCGATCGCAAATGCTTTTCCTCGGGGAGCCGGCATCAGCAAGAAGGCCCCGGGAGCCGTTTCTTCGGATGTCCACTTGATGGGTTGCAGTCGTTTTTTGACTTTAAGGAACGCCACGTCATTTTCGTCATCGGAGAAAACGATCTTGGCATTGTAATCTCTCGCGTCGCTGGTGACGACTTTGAGATACTTGCGTTTGGCGACTTGGGATAGTTTGGTCGCAATCAACCCATCTGCGTCCACCACGGTGCCCAAGGCAACCTGTCGTTTCCCAGACATGATGGCGACGGATGAAGGGACAACGCCGCTAACGGCAGGAGTTAGAGAATTCAGCAGTGAAGTGGATTGTCTTTCATTGGGATCGATTCGACGATTCCGCAGGCTGGGGAGTTCGAACTTCAGGGCGATGTTGGTTCCGTTGGGTTTGACATCCAATCGATCGAGCCCTTCAAAAGGATTGATGGGATCATCGCGGAAGCGAAGGAACTGTTCGGGGGTGAATTCGACGGTAGCGGTATCGTCTTCGATGGCTTGGGCGAATTTCTTGCGCAAATCGTCATCGAGGTCATCCATGATCGATTCGAACATGTCTTGAACGTCCCGCGGCAATTGAGCCATGGCACATTCGGGCACAATGAAAATCAGCAAGCCAAAAAAGGCCCAGCCTAATTTCGAAAACACACGGTTGGACTGCATGATCTGTTCCTGTCTATCGGAGACGAATTTCAAAATCAAAAATTCGCTCGCCTCGCTGTATCTTCATCCTTGCGACGTCGCCAGAAATCCGTTGCTTGATTAAGTTAATCAACTGATTTCCTGAAAGGATTTTCGTTCCGTCGAATGCCAGTACCTGATCCCCCTGCTTGATTCCAACTTGGTCCGCAGGTGAATTTGGTTTGACGCTCAGGATCTCTCCGGTGGTGCGATCAATTCGAACGCCAATTTTGGGAGGCTTGCTCCCGCTTTCGTTGTCGGCCAGTTCGGGAAGCCGACCCCATCTCTCGCCGCGCCGCATTCGGTCAAAATCGCGTTGAAAGATCTCGATTGGAACGTGGCGGTTTTCCGCAATCGAATCTCCGATTGAACTGTGGATGGCGACTAGTTTTCCATCTAAGTCGAACAGCGGGCCGCCAGAGTCACCACCGATCAAGACCGCATCGGTGGTCAACTGAGTACTGTTTGATTTAAGAATCCTGCCAGATCGAACGGGTGGTTTTCGTCCCAGTTCAAATCCGCCTGAATGACCCAAGGAAACAACCCAGTCCCCGGTTTTCAAAGAGGTGGTTTCACCCAGTTCGACGTAGGGCCAGGGGCCTTTATCAGTGATCTTGACCAGTCCGGCATCGGCGTTGAGATTTTTACCCAAAGGAACGGCTTTGACGGTTCGCCCATCGGCCAACAGTAACTGGTATTCTCCGCTGCCGACCATCACGTGGCCCGCGGTCATTACCAAACCGGATTTGCTGATGATGACGCCGCTGCCGGAGCCGACTCCATCGCTGATCGCGACGCAGGCCGCCGTGTTCTTTTCCGCGACGGCTTTGATTTTAGCTTCGACTTCCTGCAGGCGGCTGATAGCATCAGTCGTGGATGCTGTAACCGTCGTGGTGGCAGGTTGCTGGGCCTGCGAAGGAGAAGCCAGTAGCAGGCTGATAAAGATCAGCGAAAAAGCGGAGATGTATTTGCTCATTGTTCGTCCCGTGTCACAAGCGGACCTTCCCTGTAAAACATCGGACCGAATCCAGAAGCGACTTGACGATCATATTTTAACCTCGAACGAACTATCCCGGTTGGGTAACTCTGGCAGGTCGTACGAAACAGGCAAGTATTCTCGGCGATTTTTGTACCACGAATCGCGCTTTGTTGGTGTTCGATAGCACAATTCAGATTGCATGTTAGACAGTTGCTGAAGGTTTTGAGAGTCGTCGGAAGGCCAACCGATAGGGCCGCATTCTTCCATTAGTCTTTAAAACGAAAGTAAGCTTACATGGGTTCACCGCAGTATTTGCAAAATTTGGCATCCGCATCATGCCCTTCGGTGACACATGAAGAACAGGATCGTGCCACAACCCCCTTGCGACGGGATTCAATAATCTCGGCTGAAACAAACCCCGTGGGCACAATAATCAGGCTGTAGCCCAGCAGAATCACAATGGAGGAAATGAATTTTCCCGCGACGGTTTTAGGAACGATGTCTCCAAACCCGACCGTGGTCATGGTCACAATCGCCCAATAAATTCCATCGGGGATGGAGTGGATTTGGCTCTGTTTGTTTTTCGGGTCGTCCCATGCGTTTTCAACTTCATACATAACGGTGCCCGCGACGGTGACGATAACCATCACGGCAAACAGAAACACCACGATCTTTGCTCGGGAGTGCCAGACGGCTTGGCCCAGCTCTTCGGCTTCGCTCTGAAACCAACCCAGTCGGAAAACTCGAAACACGCGCAGCAATCGCAGGCTTCGCAAAACACTAAAGGTCCGGCCTCGACCGCTGCCCGCCAATAACAGGTAGTCCGGCAAAAACGAAAATAGATCGATCAATCCCCAAAAACTGAACACGTAACGCATTGGCTTGCGGACGCAGTACAGTCTCAGAAAGTACTCGATCGTGAACAGGGCGGTGAAAAACCAACTGAGTCCTCTGAGGAAGCTTGAACTCTCTACCGACTCAAGGCAGACGATAACAAGGCTGGCCAAGATCGCGATCAGCAAAGCCACATCGAAGAACATGCCCCAAAATGTGTCGGCTTCGAAAATGATCTCGTGTATCTTTTCACGAACCGGCGAAAGGGTAGGGGGGGAATCGCCGGGGCGTTGTTTCGAAGATTCGTTTTTTTGATTCATATTGGATCTGCAGGGGAGTGCGGTTCCCCATGATTTTCGACATGCGGGTTTTGGAGACAAGACGAATCTGCCACAATCGCCAGATTCCATTCGCTGATTTTCAGCGGTTATTGCCAACAATCCGTGACTTCGATGCCTGAAAACCTGCTGGTCGTGATCGCGACCTACAACGAACGGGAGAATCTGCCCGATTTGGTGAGCCAAATCGAGTCCCTCTTACCCGCGGCCGATGTGCTGGTGATTGATGATAATTCACCCGACGGAACGGGGCAGTGGTGCGATGAGCGTAAACAATCCGATTCGCATCTGGAAGTGATCCATCGTAGCGGAAAGCTGGGGTTGGGGTCGGCGACGGTGACGGGTTTCAAATACGCGCTGAAACATGCTGCCGGATATCAACTGGTGGCGACGATGGATGCCGATTTCAGTCACGATCCTACCAGCCTTGTAGATTTGGTGTCTTTTCTGGAAAACGATTCCGCCAAAGAATTTGGCATGTGTATCGGCAGTCGCTACGTAAGCGGAGGACGAATCGAGAACTGGCCTTTTGCTCGTCGGCTTTCATCCAAAGCCGTCAACCTTTGGACTCGACTTTGCTGCGGCGTTAAAATTCGAGACAACAGCGGCGCGTTCCGAGTCTATCGGCGAGAGACGCTGGCTCAGATCGGCGTCGATAATATTGCGAGTTCGAGTTACGCATATTTAGAAGAGATCATCTGGCGAGCTTCCCGTGGCGGGATCCGTATCAAGGAGTTGCCGATCGTGTTTCGCGATCGCGAGCAGGGCCAATCCAAGACATCGTTGAAACTTGGTGTCAGTGTTTTTTGGCACCTGTTGAAAATTCGATTGGGGCGAGTCAAGCTTTAGGTCTTACATTGGTTCGAGTTGTAAACAGTCCCCAACATGCCCAACAAAGTTAACCCATCCTTGATCTTGGCCAGTCAGTCTCCGCGGCGTAAGGAGCTGTTAGAAGCGGCAGGCTATACATTTGTAGTCGATGCTCCTGCCGATTCGGTAGAGCAGGGGATCTGCAGCAAGTGCTCGCCGGCGGAGCTGGTGCTCAAAGCTGCGTTTGCGAAAGCCGCTGCGATTTCGGATCGCCATGAAGCCGGTATCGTATTGGCAGCCGACACGGTGGCGGTCTGTGGTTCGGAGACATTGGGAAAACCCGAGAACCGCGATCACGCCGAAAGGATGCTGCGGTTGATGTCCGGGAAACAGCATCGCGTTTTCACCGGAGTCTGTGTGCGGTTGGCGGGAACCCGTTTGTACGTTGCGGAACTGGAGCAAACGATTCTGCGCATGGACGAACTTTCGGATCAACAACTGGAAGACTATCTGGAGACCGATCAGTGGATCGGCAAAGCGGGCGCGTTTGGGTATCAGGACGGTTTGGATTGGGTCCATGTCGAAACGGGGCTCGAGTCCAATGTCGTGGGACTGCCGGTGGAAAAGCTCGATGGCTGGATCAAGGAAGTTCAGCTTCAGACGGGCGACACGGTGAAGGGCTTCGCTGAGATGAAGCGGGGGACGATCTCCGAGGAGGAGTTTGTAGTTTCCTTTTTGGACAGTGTTCCGCCCAAGAATGCGGTTGATTTTTTCGCGAAGCAGCCCGAGGAATGTCGTGACGGGATTCTTGCGATCCTTGGCGGCAAGCCCGTTGAGGCGTGGCCTCGTTTTCGACATGTTGGGGCAGGGGGGAAATATCCCTTCAGTTTGTACGACGAAGATGTGATGGCGATGCAACGTTCGCAGGTTGCGCAACTGATTTTGGATAGCCGATAGACAGAGTGCCTTCGCGAATCCAAGGTGTTGAAGCCTTCCCTGTCACAGGTAGAAACACAGGCTGGAAGCCACGGAAGCCTATGCCAACTTTTCCGCGGCTAAACTTGCTCAAATTCAACGGGGGCTTTCCCATGCAATTTGACTTGATCCCAAGTGATCCATTCGATTTGTTCGCCGAACTCTCGGATGTAACGGCAGCGTTGGGCGGCGGAGACGGCAGTCGGAGGCATGCGTCCGGCGCGCTCACAGTCGTCCGACGGTATCAAGTTTGAACAAACTCCCGCATCAACGAGCTGCTGGTAGTAGCCTTCGGAGCCAAGCTCGTGGTATTTAAGATCCGCCTTTTTCAAGGCCGCTAGATCGTTGAAGTTGGCAAACTCTTTGGCCGTGTTGATGTTCTCTGTGGCTGGCTTGCTCCGCTGACTTTCCAGCAGTTGTCGCATGACCTGACGTTTTGTGATCCAGTCAACGCGTCCGAACAGGCTCTCGATGTCCGTTGAAAGACGCATCAGCACATCGCTCCACGTCCGCAACACATCCAGTGCCTGCTGCGGTGGATCTTCGAAAGATTCCACGTACTGACGGCAGGCGTTGAGGTAAAACTGTTGAATCTCGATGGCCGTCATTTCACCACGAGAGGTGTCAACGGTCGCCTTGAGTTCAGGGGACTGGTTGATTTTCTTGAGCGCCTTCAGCGGTTGTTTCAGTCGCGGGACTTCACGGATGAAGCCAGCTTCAATAGCATCGATGACCAAGCAAGTCGTAGCGACTTTGAGCCATGTCGCTTCTTGGGACATGTTTGAATCGCCAATGGCGATCGAGAGTCGTTGTCGCTGACTGCTCAGAGCCTTGCTGCCATTGGGTTTGCAGAGATTTTTGAATTGGTGGTTGAAGCAGAAAACGGCTTTTTGGAAGGAGCAGAATGCGACCAGCCAATCTGTGTTTCGCGTTTCCGCTCGCTGGCTCAAATAGAAATTGCCTTTGTTGTCGATTCCTCCGGAGCCATTCACGACGATTCGGGAAAACAGAAATGGCTTGAGCGTTTCGTAGGTTCTACCGATCTTCTGCTTGCGACAGAAAATAGAAACGGCGATTGCTTGGGGTACCAACAGAAACACCACCAAGTAATAGAACAGGTCCGAAAAGTTCGCCCAGCGACGCTGACCATAGCAAGCCGCTGCATAGAAAACAGCTCCCGCAGAGAGCATCAAAACCGGAAACTTCAAAAGCAGTGGGATCAGAATCCAAACCATCGCCATCATGGCCATGGTCCCCACGGCCAAAACCTTCAACAGTTGCATGCCACTATGCCAACTCTTCGCTTCTGAATCGTCAAAACCTTCGACTTCGAAATTTTCTTGGCACCCGTAGGAGATGCCATTCGGGTCAACGCAATTCTTAAGCAGAGCCGTATCGGGCGGGCAGGAATGCAAAGCATCTGCCACGATCTGGTCCATCGCCGCATGGCTGGCGACAAGTTCCCTAGGGTCCTTGCACTCGGGAGTGCAAACCTCCAGCAATCCGCGCTTTAGCCATGGAAGCAAACGTTCAAACCAGACCACACTGCCATTGGCCAGAAAGATGCCAGACTTTTCGCCTTGCGGAGGGGCAATTGAGGTCCGTTTATTGATCTCAATGCACACCTCTTGATAAATCTGTTCTGCATTGAGACCTTGGCCGCCCCAGTGCGAATCTTGATTGTGGCGAATCGCCAGTTCGGTTTCCAGGCCGAACAGGCGATCAAGTGGTTTGATCGTTTTGCCCACGGTTACTTTCTCCAGCAGAGGATGCTTATTCGCCTTCAGGAGCTAGAGATTGGTCCGCGTATTGCTTGCTGCGAACGACGCAGTCCTGAGCGATCTTTTCAAGCGTTTGCTCCTTGTTGGGAACCACGGTCGTATCCGTTTTTTCAACGGGTTTGACGGTCTGAGTTTGAAATTTTGGTTTTGTTTGGGGCGTCATAATTTCCTCACTAAAATCTGAGTAACAGGTCTAACTGAAAGTTAGTTCGCTTTGCCTATAGGTTCGGCGGAAGCTGGAAAAGATTTGTCAATTTCGCTTCTTATTGGTGCGGTATTTTTGCAACACCGTTTCACCCACGTGGCAGAAAGAAAGCATGCAGCCAGCCAAGCGGTTTCGCGTGGTCATTATCCCCCGAACCTGCGACGGCTCTTTTCACGAGTGCGTTCCTGTTTGAAAGGGACCCATTCCAGGCGTGAAGGGCCTAGTCATTCGACATGAAAAAAATGGAAGTTGTGAGTGCCATGTTCACGCTTGCGTGAGCATGCCGGCCAGTGGAGTTTGGAAGTTGCTGTAGCCCAGAAGCCACGAAGTGGCGCATAACCTCAACGAGGTTAGATCAATAGCCCAGGCTTCTTGAACCCTGGGTGCCCGGTCCTGACACGCTGGAAACGCCTTGCCCTTCGCCCAAACTCCGTCGTCTATCAACAAGTCCAAAAGTACTTTTGAATCTGGCTGACATCGGTCGTTTGGGTCAGGCACAACTGCAACAGCACCCGGGCCTTGGCGGGATTCAGCTGATCGGAAACCACGAACCCAAGCTCACTATCGCTGATCTCTTGGTCCCTCAAAATCGCGCCGCTGCTACTGCGCGTACTGCGGACCACAACGGTTCCGCCTTTCGCCGCTTCCGCCAACGCCTCAACCGCTAATGCCGAAGCGTTTCCGTTCCCAACTCCCGCCAACACGATTCCTTTGGCGCCATGAGCCACCGCCGCGCGAACCAGATCGCCGTTCATATTGGAATGAGCAAATATCACGTCGACGCGCGGTAACTCTCCAATTGACTTGATCGAAAACACACTGTCGGTCGTGTGCCGTTTGAGCGGCTTGCGATACATGCGAAACTTTCCAAAGTGAATCGCACCCAACAGCCCCAAATTCGGCGACTCAAACGCTTGGACGGTCAGCGTGTTCGATTTCGAAATCTCCCGCGCCCCGTGAATAAAATCATTCGCCACCACCATCACCCCGTGGCCTCGGGCCCTCGTGGACGCCGCCACAGCAACCGCGTTGTACAAATTCAACGGGCCATCGGCGCTGAGCGCCGTCGCCGGTCGCATGGCGCCTGTCAGCACCACGGGTTTTTCACTATCGACAACCAGATTCAAAAAATACGCCGTTTCTTCCATCGTGTCGGTACCATGCGTCACCACCACACCGGAGACTGAATCATCGGACAGCCATTTGTCGACTTCGGCGGCCAGCTCCATCCAGATCACATCGTTCATGTCCTGGCTGCCGATCGAAGAAATCTGCACCCCGTGCAGGGCTGCGATTTCACCGGCTTCTGGAACGGCGTTGATCAGATGATCCACCGCGAGGTGACCGGATTTGTAAACGCCATCATTGCCAGCCGACGAAACACCCGCGATGGTGCCTCCGGTGGCAATCACAACGACTTTGGCTTTGTCTGGCGTAGAACTCATGTGACACTGACGGAACGTTCGCCGTCGTCGCGCCCGCTGACTTTCCCGATCACCGATGCGTCATGACCATCGGCAGTGAGCATCCGCACGATCGATTCGGCATAGTAGTCGCTGACGACCAGCGTCATCCCAATGCCCATGTTGAACACACGAAACATTTCATCGGAATCAACATTGCCCAACTGCTGCAGCCAACCGAATACCGGATCGGGTTGCCAAGCACTGCCGTCGATTTGAACGTCAATTCCGGGCGGCAAAATTCGCTCGAGGTTTTCCGCCAATCCGCCGCCGGTGATGTGAGCGATACCGTGGACCACGTTTTTGACACGGTAATGATTCAGCACTTTGCGAACGGCTTTGGTGTAGATCAGCGTCGGACGCATTAGCACATCGCCAATCGTTTGGCTCGGTTCCGGTTCAAAGGGATCGTCCACATTCAAACCGGCCACATCGAAAACGATCTTGCGGACAAGGCTGTAGCCATTGGAGTGAACTCCGTTGGAGCGGATTCCAATCACGACATCTCCGTCGGCGATCGCTTTGCCATCGATCAGATGTTTCTTTTCGACGACGCCCACGCAGAAGCCGGCCAATTCATAATCGCCGGGCTTGTAGTGATCGGGCATGATCGCCGTCTCGCCGCCCAGCAGCGCGGAATCCGATTCAATACAACCGTCGCTAATGCCTTTGACCAGGCGCTCCAGCAACACTGGGTCGTCTTTCCCCAACGCGATGTAGTCCAGAAAAAATAGCGGCTCGGCACCGCAGCAAATGGTGTCGTTGACACACATCGCCACCAGATCGACACCGATGGTGTCATGTCGATCCAGCATCTGGGCGACTTTCAATTTCGTGCCCACTCCGTCGGCGCCCGAAACCAGAATCGGGTTCTCGTAACTGCGGCGGAACAGCTTGCAGTCGAAATCAAGCTGGAACAAGCCTGCGAATCCGCCGTCGAGCTGTTTGACCCGGGGTGAAAAAGTCCGATGCATCAGCTTGGGGAGCTTTTGCATGGCTTCGTTGTAGACATCCAGATCCACACCTGAATCTTTGTAGGAAACTCCGCTCATAGAAGACGTCTTGAAGAGATGGGTGCAATTGGCAAACGCATAGTCTTGCGTAAGGGCTTGGCAACTTCAATCGGCAACCAGCGAGAGAACGCCGGATTCCTGTAAGTCGCTGACCTGACCTGCAAAATCCGCCTGTTTTCCAACGGCAAAGCACTATTTGGGGATAAAGGTGCCCAAGTTGTCGTTGGTTGTGAAACTTTTCGGGAATCTTGGCTGGGGAAATTTGAGAAATGGTTGCCGGAAAAACCGGTAGCTGTGGTCGCAGCATTTGCCGTGAGTGTACCCCGTTCTTGCCGACGAATATATGTGAATCAGGCCTCATCGGGCTTGGCAACGGGTAATAGTTGCTCTCACCCCCGAGTGTTTCCGGCACACGGGATTGTAAAGTTTAAGGATATCGGCGAATGTTACAGCTTATGCGACACACTCAGCCTGAACTTCAGTTCACTCATATTTTGCCCTATGGCGCCGTCACTGGCGACCAAGGCGTACAGTTCGTTGTTTTTAGTCGGCACGCGACTGAGATGCGGCTGCTTTTGTATAATAACGTCAACGACACTGAGCCGGCCGAGATTATCCATTTCGACCCGAACAAGAATCGTTGGGGTGATATCTGGAGCATCTACATGCCTGGCCTCGCGCCCGGACAGCTCTATCACTTCCAAGCCTCCGGCCCACACGATCCGAAACATGGCTTGCGCTTCGACGACAACGCTCGCTTGATCGACCCCTACGCCAAAGCTCTGGCCGGTCGTTTCCAGCCCTCCGCCGATGGGATCCTGCGACCGCCCAAGTGCGTGGTCGTGGACGATTACTTTGATTGGGCAGGTGACCGACATCTGAAACATGATATTTCGGAATCGGTGATTTACGAAATGCATGTCCGCGGGTTTACGAAACATGATTCCAGCGGAGTCGATCATCCGGGTTCGTACTTGGGCGTCATCGACAAAATCCCTTACCTGAAATCGCTGGGCGTGACGGCCGTTGAACTGATGCCGGTTCACGAGTTCCCCATTCACGATGTTTCAGGGGAAGCTCTTCAGCGACCCAACTATTGGGGCTACGATCCGCTGGCCTTTTTTGCACCGCATCGAGGTTACGCTTGGGATCAGACTCCCGGCGCTCAGGTCACTGAGTTCAAGCAGATGGTCAAAGCGCTGCACGAAGCCGGCATCGAAGTCATCCTTGATGTTGTGTTTAACCATACCAGCGAAGGCAACGAGAAAGGTCCACTGCTGAGCTTCAAGGGTCTAGAAAATCCGGTGTACTACATGCTGGAAAACGATCCGCGGTATTACAAAAATTATTCGGGTTGTGGTAACACGATCAACGGCAACCACCCGATCGTTCGCGAGATGATTTTCCACTGCCTGAGGCACTGGGTTCACAACTACCACATCGACGGCTTTCGTTTCGATCTGGCCTCGATCCTTAGCCGCGACCGCAGCGGCAACCTCGTTCCCAACCCTCCGCTGGTCGAAGCGATCGGTGAAGATCCGCTGTTGCGGGACACGAAAATCATTGCCGAAGCATGGGATGCCGCAGGCGCCTACCAGGTCGGCTCGTTTGGCGATGACCGCTGGGCAGAGTGGAACGGAAGGTTCCGCGATGATATCCGCAGCTACTGGCGAGGCGATGGTGGAACACGGGGCGCACTGGCGACTCGACTGTCTGGCTCCGCTGACCTGTACCAACCGGGCGGCCGTCCTCCCTGTGCCAGCATTAACTTCGTGACATCCCATGACGGATTCACGATGAACGATTTGGTCAGCTACCGTGACAAACACAATCTGGCCAACGGCGAAGACAACCGCGACGGTGACAACAACAACCACAGCGAAAACTTCGGCGTGGAAGGCCCCACCGACCAGACGATCATTGACGATCTGCGTTTGCGTCAGATCAAAAACATGTTGGCGACATTGATGCTCAGCCAAGGCGTTCCGATGCTGGTGGCGGGCGATGAATTCCGCCGAACCCAGAAAGGCAACAACAACGCCTACTGTCAGGATAACGAGATTTCTTGGCTGAACTGGGGATTGCAGCAGCAAAACACCGAACTGATTCGCTTCGTTCGCTCGCTGATTCAGTTTCGCAAAAATCAGCCAACAGTTCGCCGCCGGACATTTTTGACCGGTGTTCCCAACAGCAAAGATGGCTGGGCGGATGTGAGCTGGTTTAGCCCATTGGGTACGGCTGTCGATTGGCATTCGTCAGAACTGCCGATCATTTGCCTGCTGGCCGCGCCATCGATCGAAGCCGATCCGGCCCAACTGGGGCGGGACGTTTTGCTGATGGTCAACTCCAGTCCGATGGGATGTCGCTTTATCATTCCGGCGATCGCCAAAAGCAAGCACTGGCAGCTGTTTACCGATACTTCACTGGAATCGCCGGCGGACATCTATCCGGATCTGGATGGCCCCGACCTGCCCCCCAACGGCAGCTACACGCTTCCTCAGAAGTCCCTGGCTGTGTTTGTGGCCGATTGAACGGACCCGTTCCAGCCTGAAGCCCGCTCCACCACGCGGCTTGTCCGACAATAAACGTGTAAATTCAGCGACAACCGGCAGCGACTTGCTCCCGGTTTGACGGTCTGCGGTGATTCGCCATAGTATTCGCTCCCGGCCGTCATATAATGCTGTGCCGTTCCGAAAACCGCGATGGAGAGCACGTTGAGCACTGAACCTTTGACCTTGCAGCAAGCTCAGGACAATGTCGATCAGTGGATTCGCAAAATCGGAGTCCGCTACTTTTCCGAAATGACCAACCTCGCACAACTGGTCGAAGAAGTCGGTGAAGTCGCTCGGATCATGTCGCGCACCTACGGGGAACAGAGCTTCAAAGATTCCGAAGGCGAAGCGGAATTGAAAGACGAGCTTGCCGACGTGCTGTTCGTGTTGATCTGTCTGGCCAATCAGACGGGCATCGACCTGACAGAAGCGTTTCGCGAAAACCTCGCAAAGAAAACTCGACGGGATGCGACTCGTCATCAGGAAAACGAAAAATTGAAAACCTCGGCGGAAAACACATGAGTATTACCGTGATGCGGCAAGTCCGTTTTTGCGCGGGCCACCGTTTGCTGAACCACGAAGGCAAATGCGCGAATCTGCATGGGCATAACTATCTGGTCGAATTCCATGTCACCGGACAAGATGTCGATGAGTTGGGCCGCGTCGTCGATTTTTCAGTCATCAACAAACTGTTCAAAGGCTGGATCGATGACAATTGGGATCATGGTTTCATTCTGTGGGATCAGGACCAAAATGCGATTGACGCGATCGAGCAAGTCAAACCGCACCGACTGTACAAACTGCCCTACAATCCGACGGCGGAGAACATGGCTCGATACTTGATCGATCAAATCGGCCCGAAGCTCATTTCCACCATCAAGGGTTACGACTTGCGATTGACCCAAGTGGTGGTTTGGGAAACGGAAAAATCTTCTGCCACCGTCACCGTTGACACCAGTCGCAATGAAGCCGATGCCAGACTCCAAGCGACCAGCGGATATCAGAACTGGGACTGATATTAGATAGAGAGCAGGATACCGTTTGAAACTTTTCTACTCGGACGTTTTTGAACTACCGCTACCGGGAGGCCACCGGTTTCCGATGGCCAAGTATCGCCTGCTGCGGGAACGCGTGGATCGGGAATTGACCGCGCGCGGGGCGGAACTTCAATTACCTCCCGCGGCCACAGATCGTCAGATCTTGCAGGTCCACACGCGAGAGTACTTGGACAAAATCAAATACGGCGGTCTGTCGAAACTGGAGCAGCGTCGCATCGGATTTCCTTGGTCGCTGAAAATGGTGGAGCGTTCTCGGCGTTCCACCGGAGCCACCATCGCGGCAGCCCAAACCGCCATCGCCGAGGGGATCAGCATCAACATGGCCGGCGGCACACACCACGCCTTTGCCGATCGAGGCCAAGGATTTTGCGTGTTTAACGACGTCTGCGTTGCCGCCAAATTCATCCAGCAACAATTCGATGTGAATCGGATCATGGTCGTCGATTGCGATGTGCATCAAGGAAACGGCACCGCTGCGATATCCCATGAGGACCCGACCGTGTTTGCGCTTTCGATTCAGTGCGAAACCAATTTCCCGTTTCAGAAAACGGCGGGTGATTTGGATGTCAACTTGCCAGCTGGAACTTCGGACTCGCACTACCTTTCCGCCATGCGGCAGGCGGTTGAACAGTCCATCGAAACGTTTCATCCGGAGTTCGTTTTCTACCTTGCCGGAGCGGATCCCTTTGCAGGCGATCGATTGGGGCAACTGGAACTGACCAAGTTAGGTTTATGTCAACGAGACGAATGGATCTTTTCGACATTCCAACAGCGAAACATTCCGGTCGCCGTTTCGATGGCTGGCGGTTACGCGAACGACATTGAAGACATCGTCGACATTCACTTTGCCACCATTGATCAGGCATTAAAGCGACACGGTTCCACAAATCAGGTCGCAAATGGTGTGTCGGGTTGAAAACTGGTAAAATGTAGCTTTACGTTCTGCCCACTGAACGGTCGAACCATGTTCGCAATCATTGAAACATCGCATTCATCGGATCCTCTGCAATCAGATGTGACCTTTCTTCCCGAGGTCCGATGAGCAGGATTCCCAGTGGCAATGAACTGGGCCGAGAATTGCCCAAGCCCTTTCTTGAATTTCTACCTGCCCCCTGGGAAGCCACCCTGACGGCGATCAACGAAATGGCGGATTCGTTATCGTCTGTAGACACTCGCGTTGTCACCGTATCGACAGATTTCATTGAAGCCCCATCGGTCGATTTGGCGGTCAAGCTATTACTAGCCCAACTGGACGGCCGCCGTTCTTTTATCAAACGTTTTTCGCGGATCCCGCAGCCTGACCCCAGACACGGCGAATCTGAGTTCCGACTTTGGAAATGCAGTTTTTTCAAGTTCCGACGCGCCGTTCCCCGCCCTTCTAACCGTGTACTAAAAACCGTTGCTTCGCTCGCAGATAGGCCATGGGATTTTGAAGGCAATTGGCACCACGCAGGGGAAGTCGCTCGTGAGATGAAACTAGGACAGGTTCCATCGGTGCTTGCCGCGATGGTCTACCCGCCACCGATTCGCAACGACTCCAAAGCTTGCCAGTGGCTGCAACGGGTTCAGATTGCCGCCGCACAATTGGCAACCCACATCGAAGTGAACGCACAGATCCCAGCGTCGAATTCCAAAGTCTTTCAACTGATCGGTGGGCCATTAGACTGGGTGGTCGACGCAGCACTGATTGCTTCTGTTCAGCGATCCAACAGCGAAGCCAATGTAGATACAGCCTTGGGTTTGACTCAACGGATTCGGAATCTGTTGAGCCGGATACCAACGGAAGGCTACTGGAACTGCCGTGAAACCGGGATTCAAATGGGCCTGCTGATCAAAGATTCCGATGACGCTTTTCAGGAATTTCTGCAATCGCAATCGGAAAGGTCGTCCTAACTACTGCACGCAGTCGGTACTTTCTACAATAAAATTTCACAATCGCTCGCATGGAACGGACCCTTCCTACGATACAATTTTCGTGACAGGAATCAGAAGGGAGATCAGTCGTGTCAACAATTCGTAACATGTTAAGAATCTGTCTGGGAAAGATCGGATTTGCATTGTTCTGCTTACTCGCAGCACCGTGTTTACAAACGGCATCGGCGCAGGACCGCGTTGTGCAACCGACACCAGATTTACTCGCGCAAAATCAGCCCGTGATCGTGTCCGTAGAAGCCCACGCGGGGCGCCCCTATGGCATCGGGAAGATCTTATTTCGATTGCGATCTGGCGACGAATTGATTTCCAGAACGGGCGCGACGTGGCTGACAGAAAGGAACGATCGAATTCGTTACCCGGTCATCTCCCAAACTCCGGCTAGACGGTTGCTGAAAATTCTGACTCAGAATCAGAGGTCTGACCCGGACGATCTACTGACGGCATGGTTCTTATTTGAGGGCGACGAACCGCTCAACATGCAACTGCATGGAACCGGAATCGCCCAATTCGACATGCCCGTCCAATTCACCCGCCCCAATCGCTACGAGCGATTTGCTAAGACTTGGTGGCAAAACTTTAACTCCTCCGCCGAACGGACCATCTCCGGTGGAGGCGACTACCCTCCCCTAGTGGAGGCCTATCTGCTGTCGCTGGTCGGGCGGCGATTGGGAATGAACCCCCAATTCAATTCGCGGCGTAGCGACGACGCTCTGACGCGGACCTTTGAACTTCTATTCGACGTCGAAGCCCTTCGCATCGACAACATCCAGAAGGCCATGATCAAAGGCGTCGACACCCAAGCCGCCGATCGACCGCTCCCCAAACCGATCGAGTGGTCGCCCGTTGTCGTTTCCGATCTGCCAGACGATATCGAAATTGAACCGATCGCCAAATCGGTTCCCAAAGAATGTTTCTATCTGCGGTTTGGCACGTGGGAAAACCAAATCTGGCTGCAACGGTTGACCGAAGAGTATGGCGGCGATCTGGGCCAGATGATCGCGCTGCGTGGGTTTAAATCAGAGATCCAATCCAAGTTCCTCGATCAGCTGGCGATTCAATCGTCGGAATTTGACAACTTGTTTGGTGGGAATCTGATCGCAGACGTGGCGGTGATCGGCACCGATACTTATCTAGATGCGGGGGCATCGATCGGAGTTCTCTTTCACGCCCACAACACGGCGCTGCTAAAATCCAACCTGACGGGCAAGCGAAAAACATTTGCCGGCGAACACAAATCTGACGGCGTCAAAATTCGCGAAGTCGAAATTGCTGGTGTTAAAGCCAGTTTGCTGATCTCTCCGGACAACCGATACCGCAGCTTCTACATTGTCTCAGGCGACAATCACCTGATCACCAGCTCCGAAACCGTCGCAAGGCGTTTCATCGAATCCTCCAACGGTAAAGGTTCGCTAGCCGATTCAGCAGAGTTTCGATACGCGCGCTACAAGATGCCCTTGGATCGCGAAGACACTCTGTTTGTTTATATCTCGACCGCGTTTTTACAGCAGCTTCTCAAGCCCGAATATCAAATCGAACTTCGACGACGCAACCAGTCCGTCAGCGACATGTTGCTGCTTGAGATGGCGACTTTGGCTGCGTCGGGAGAAGGCGTCAAGGACGTTTCAATTCCCAATCTGATTCGCGGCGGTTTTCTTCCGGACAACTTTGGTTTCCATGTTGACGGCAGCGAACTGAATTACAAAGACGGGGTCTGGAGAGATTCAATTCGCGGCCAACGAGGATACTTCAAACCGATTCCAGATGTGGTTGTCAAAAATGCGACGCCAGAAGAAAGCCGATGGTTCTCTGAACGAGCCACTTACTTTGCCACCAAGATTCGGTCTTTGGATCCGATGTCGATCGGAGTTCTCCGTTTCGCCAAAGACGATGAAGATGGCAAAAGTGTGGAACGTGTTGTTTTTGACGCAAGGTTGCTGCCCTTTGGCCAGGAGAGCTATGAGTGGCTGCTGAATTTGCTGGGCCCGCCGCTGAAACAGGAAGTCAAAAGGTCTCCCAAAGATATCGTGCGGATCGAAGCCAGTTTGCAGGGTAGCGGCGGAGGACTGATCGGACCGGCAGTACAACCGCATCAACTTTTTGGAGCCGTTCAGGATTACTTAGATCCTAATCTTGATCTGAGGCCCAAATCGATTTTCAAGACACTCGAAACGGTCAAAGAAGCGCCGGGCTACGTCGGGGCGTGGCCCAACCCGGGCTACACTGATTGGATGCCGCGTTTGGGTGGAGACCCAGATCCCCACGGCTACACTTACTCACCCCTGCTGGCGCTGTGGCGGTTGCAGTGGAACGATTTTTCGGTGCTGGCGTTCGATCAACAGCGACTTGAAAACCTAAAACCGCACCTACAACGGGTGACATCTGAGCGACCGGCACAGATCCGGCTTGAAGTTGGCGATTTGCTAAATTCGAAAATCAAAGCGTGGGCCAACACGATCACCTATCGTCGCGCCTGGCAAACGTCGATCGCCAACGTGCAGTTGCTGAATCATCTGGTTCAGCAGTTTGATATCCCTCCGGATGTTGCCCTTGAGACGGCGGAACGAATGCTGAATGTCGATTTGGTCTGTTCGCTGCGTGGCGAATACGAATTGGTCCAATTGCCATCCGGGCGCAAGGTTTGGCATTCCACAAAATGGCCATCGTTTTCAGTGCCTCAGCTTCCCGACAGCTACACCGCTCCGCTGCTGCTATGGTTTCGCGGACTGCACGTCGAAGTCACTCGCGAACCGACCCAATTTACGATCCACGGCTACATCGATATTCAGCGATCGAAAAAGAAAACAGGCCTGCCATCGTTTGAGGTCTTCAAAGGATTCGGGAATCTCTTCGGAGGCGGTGCGAAGAAGAAAGACAAGGATAAGGACAAAGACAAGAAGCAAGAGGCAACCAAAGACGAAGCTAAAAAAGAAGCTAAGGACGAAAAGAAGAAATAGACTTCGATTCGCAACCTAACTTCGTTCCGATTGAGCTAACTTCGTTCCGATTGAGTTTCCAACGAGTAAAGCTTGGGAATCCGTTCCAAAACGTTATCTCCAAAGTGATCGTCCATCTCCAGATGTGGCATATGCACGTAACCAATATGGCAGCCACAGGTTTCGTTCGTGCAACAACGCGGACGCAACATTTCGCTGAGATCATCGCGGTACAGGTTTCCGAGCTCCTGTTTGATGAAGTGGCAACGGCGAACGGCTCCATCTCCATCCACTGAAATCACGGACTCCCCCGTTCGGCAGGCCCTTCCCAAACTTGGATGTCGCTGATTGTTGACCGGAAACAACGAGTCTATTTTCGTGAATGCTGCAATCATGCGATCGTCATAATAATCTGGAACACGTTTGTAAGCATTGATCCACAGGTACACGCCCGCAGCCAATTCCTGTCGCAAGGCCTCGATTTCGTCTGCATGCTCCTTCATTCCAACGACGCCGACACTGTAGCGAATCTGCATCACATCCAATTGGCGGCAGCGACTTAGGAACGATTCGCGTGAGACTTCGCCAGGATGATAGGTGCACCACAATGCCAAGCTCTCTCGATCAGCTTCCTCCAGCCACTCAAGCCTCGCCGACAGATTCGTTTGCACAGCGACGCGATGGACATGTTTCATACGACTCAACTGCGTCATGGCAATTTGATACCAACGCCGCGTCAACGCCTCCCCCCATGGCGTGAACAGCACTCCAAACATTCGCTCGGTGTGCTGCGAAACCCACGTGACGAATCGTTCAAGACAGCGCCGGTCGAAATCCAGTTCCTCCGATGTCTCGCGGTGTTTTCCAAAGGGGCAATAGGGGCAATCGTAGTTACAACTTGACAGCGGACCGCGATAGAGAATCTTTAGGCTTGATCCCATTGATACTCCTCCATCAAATGGTCCACATCATTCGAATACAGCCACGGGCCCAGCGAATCGGACATTGCGATGCCTTCTTCGTTCAAGACAAATCGCGAACTGTCGATCGTCGCAAGATTGCGATCCACCAACTGTGACAATTGCGGAAAGTCATCCATCACGCAACTAGAAAACTGGTCACGATAGTCGTCCAGGCGAAGCCCTTCGGTCAAAAACAAAGACAGAATCAGATGTCGCCGTCGTCGTTGGCCGGAATCCATTTCAAACCCAAACGACACCTCAGAGAATTCTTTGTCGGTTTGAGAAACGTAGTCGGAAACAATTCGCGAAACCACCGACTGCCGAACTGCAAACCGCGATCCGTAGTGCAAATTACTCGTATAGGAACGGGCACCGCAACCCAACCCGATCATTCCGTCCGACTGGCACCGATAGTCGGAACTGACGAACGAGGTAGATTTGACGTTGTTTCTACTTGGCAAACGAAACATGCGCATCGAAACTTGCTCGTACCCGGCCTCCAACAAACGGTCCCTGCCCATGCGGTACAACTCCAATCGACTATCATCACTTGAGCATGACTTGCGTTTCGACAGCCCTGTCAGCTGACGGACATAAAGCGGGTACAGGAAAATCTCTTCGGGTCGTAACTCAATGGTTTCATTGACAGACTGCAGCCACGATTCGGATGTCTGGCCTTCGGCTCCATAGATCAGATCTAAATTCAAAATCTCAAAACTCTCCCGCCGAATCGACTCAATCGCCTTCATTACTTGTTCACGTTTCTGCGGGCGCCCAATAGCTCCCACATCTCTCCCATTGAAACTCTGCACTCCCATACTGACTCGATCAACGCCGAAGTCCTTCATTAGTCGTAACTTCTCACGGTCGACCGTGGCAGGTGAAACCTCCATTGCGATGGGAACGCCCGTTCCATCAACGCGCATCTTTGATGACAACACACCGAACAACTGTTCCAATTCGCCGACGTTCAAATAGCTCGGAGTCCCACCGCCAATCGCCAATTGGGCGAACCGGAAATCGCTCGGCAGGCCCTCACTGACTTGCTGGGCTTGTCGATCGAATGATTTCAGATACTGCGTTGGCAGGTCTTGATCGGGCTGGGAAATCGTAAACAGATTACAGAACCCACATCGGAATTCGCAAAACGGAACATGCACATAGAGGAACAGAGCGTTCACCGGTTCCTGCTGCCAGACCTCCCGTAGCAATCGCGTCGGCAGTGAACGATAGGCGGTCTTGTGAGGATACGAGTAAGTGTATCCAAGGTAGGGTCCACGCTGCAGAAATTCATCCAGCGATTTGGTTTTCGGATCCACAACGACGTTTTTGGACATTTCATTCATGATGGGGCAATCGTACGGGCAGCGTTTTATTCTACCAGGAATTCGGCATAAGGGACTTCGCCGATGACAGGATGATTCCAGCGATGCCCTGTCCTGCCCTGCTCTCCATAAGCGGTGCCGTGGTCACTGCAGATGATCACAAACCATGGGCGACTGGATTCCAACGCGGCGAACAAACGCCCCAGCGATTGATCCACATAGGCCAATGCCGCTTGCTGGCTATCGACGCTGTCCTCCGTGGCTCCTTTAAGATAGTGGCAATTGGGCTGATGAAGTGCAGACACATTCATGAAAAGAAACAGCCGCTGGTCGGCGATATTGCCTTCAATGATATCGCATGCGAGTTGGACTTGCTGCTCCGTTGAGTTCGGGTGGGTCACTCCCAACTGTTCACTCCAGTAGCTTTGTTGAAAAAGGCCAGGCAGGACATTGCCCAATGCCGACCGTTTATTGAAGAAGCCAACACCACCGATACAATGTGTGGCATACCCCCGGTTTGCCAACCCTTCCACGATGGTGGCTTCTTCGAACACGCAAGTGGCATCATCAATGGTTTCACTCCCTGGAAACGCGGCCGCGAATAATCGAGCTTGCGTTTCTTGAGCCGGCAAATTCGGGAGAAATCCGGAAAAAAAAGCATGATGCGCCGCGTAAGTAAAATTCGCAGGCGTATGACGACGCTGCCAGCCCTCCGCGGGAAGCCATCTGGAAAGAACGGGCAATTGCCGCTGCGAAAACGCTCGCTGGGCAACGTCAAATCTCAGCGTATCCAAGGTCAGGAAAAGCAAATGGTGAGTCCCCACGATCCGGTTCATATTGGGTTTTAAAGAATTGCTCATGATTCCCTAATCGTGGTGCTTCCCGAATCACATTTGATATACTTGCGAGAGATTGAAAACAAGCTCGCGAGGCTCAAATGCTTTACCGACATGGCGATGTGCTGATCCAGAAGATCCAAAAAATACCAGCTGACGCAAAGAAACTCCAAGGTCTGACCCTTGCAGAGGGCGAAGTCACCGGGCACAGCCATCGCATTAAAGAAAGGGCAAACGCCATCATGCATCGCCTCGATGCGATTCGATATCTTACTGTGACCACGGCGCCTGCAACGATAATCCATGAAGAACATGGTCCCATCGAATTACCAAAAGGCAAATATAAAGTTTGGCGGCAACGGGAATATACCCCGGAACGAATCATTACCGTCCGCGATTAGTAGCGCTTCATGAGGCTGATGCTTCATCTCCTGTTAGAAAGTCCATGCGTCACCGCGAAATCGATCGAGTAAAAAAGTTGGCAGCCAAACAGACCTACGAACCCGATATTGCTCTCAAGATGTTCACCGACGGAACCACGCATGCTGGCATGTGTGTCTCTGGGTTGTTGAATCTTGCGAACAAAAACATCGACCAACTTCCAGACAAACTCTCCTGCTACGAACTTGATCTCAGCGACAATCCGCTGGAATCGATTCCGCTCGACCTCAAAGTCGAATGCACTTTGACACTCAACAACTGTCGTAAACTAACCTCCCTGCCCAACCGTTTGAAAACAGGATCGCTGGAAATACAAAACTGCGTCGAACTGAAATCCCTTCCTAAGAACCTTGACGTTTGGTACTTGGACGCGACCGGTTGCTCTGGACTCAAATCATTGCCCGCGAAAGCCACGATTCAACACGGAAGCCTTAGCGTCGCCAGATGCAATTGGATCAATACGATTCCCGACTACGTGCAGCAGCTATCCAGCCTTGATATCAGTGACTGCCCCTTGATCACCGACCTGCCTCAAGGTCTCAGGATTGGTTTGTGGATCGATGTTGCCGGAAGTGGACTGACTCAACTTCCAGACCACCTCAAAAATACGAATTTACGTTGGCGTGGCGTTCCGATCGATGATCGCATCGCCTTTCACCCGGAATCCATCAAAGCCCGCGAAGCATTAACAGAAACCAATGCTGAAATGCGGAGAGTCCTGATTGAGCGGATGGGGTTTGAGAAGTTCTTCAAAGAAGCCAATGGAAAAAAACTGGACCACGACACGGATCCCGGTGGCAAACGAGAGCTTCTAAAAATCGAGCTGGAAAACGACGAAGACATTGTTTGTCTTTCGTGTTTCTGCCCTTCGACTCAGCGTCATTACCTGTTGCGAGTGCCGCCAACGATCTCTTCCTGTCACAATGCCGCTGCATGGATGGCGGGATTTAAAGATCCATCAAAATACAAACCTGTGATTGAAACCTGAACCTGAATAAGGAAACGTAATGCCCGAACGCAAATTTGAATACTCAGATTCCAAATCACATAAGTTTTGGAACATCAAACGCACAGGCTCCAAAGTCACGACCAATTACGGCCGGATCGGCACCACAGGACAGACCAAGGTCAAAGAACTTGCCGATTCCGCCGCTGCAACCAAGGAGTTTGAAAAACTGATCAAACAAAAGACCAGCAAGGGATACGAAGAGGTCGGTGCGAGCGCTTCGACGGGCGGAGGATCGGCGCGGCGCGAATTTCACTTCGTATCGGGAGCATCAGCCAAATTCTGGGCCATCGAACTGAAGGGGAAATCTTTTGATGTGACCTACGGAAAGATTGGCACCAACGGCACAACGAAAACAAAAGATTTCGCTTCCAACGAAAAAGCATCCGCGGCCTGCGAGAAATTGATTGTAGAAAAGACCAGCAAGGGATACGAGGAAATTTCCGCATCCGACAACGGCGACTCCAACGGTGCTCTGAAATCGATGATGTTCGGCACGACCAAGGATGCATGTTTTGAAAATTTATCGACCTTCATTGGCCAACGGGTCATCGAATTTAAGACCCCGAAATCGATCAAAAAAGGGCACGGGGTCTATCGAATTGGCTGTTCTTGGGAAGATGAATCCAAATCCTTCGATTCGCTATTTAAGGATTTTTTGGAGTCCGAAGCTCCCGCCTCTGCGACGGGACTGGTGATTGGAAATTGGTCCTTAGACGGGCCCGAACCATCAAAGGACATCATTAAACTGATTGCGAACAAAAAGAAGCTGTTTCCAAATCTTGTTGCGATCTTCTTGGGCGACATTACTCAAGAAGAAAATGAAATCTCTTGGATTGAAAATGATGATATTTCTCCGCTGCTGGCCGCGTTTCCCGATCTAGAGATGCTTCGGGTTCGAGGTGGCACCGGCCTCGCTCTGAAGAAACCGGCACACAAGAAACTTCGGGCCTTGGGAATTGAAACCGGAGGTTTGAGCAAGTCGTTTGTTGCCAGTCTGAGCAAAGCCAAATTCCCCGAACTTGAGCATTTGGAAATCTGGCTGGGAACCGATAACTACGGGGGAGATTGTCGAGTCAACGATCTGCAACCGATTCTCAAGGGGAAACTGTTCCCGAAACTGAAATACCTTGGCCTGCGAAACTCCGAAATCGTAGACGAGATCTGTGGCGTCATTGTTGGTTCGCCAATCATCAACCAATTGGAAACGCTTGACCTATCACTCGGCACCATCACCGACGAAGGTGGCAAGGCCCTGCTGTCGCTGCCCACCGATGCGAAGCTGAAACGGCTCAATCTACAGCATCACTTTATGTCGCCAGCGATTTTGAAGGAACTGAAGAAACTTCCGTTTACGCTGAATGTCAAAGATCGCCAGGAACCCGAAGACTGGGGCGAAGGCGAGTTTCGTTTTGTGGCGATTGGAGAGTAGCGGATCATTGGCTATTGACCCAATCCAGCATGTCCTGATCGGTAACCCGGAAAACCGCCGCGTTGAACACTTTCAAGACGCACTTGCCCGCCTCGATATGCCGCCGGCGACAGTCATCGCCTATTCGGATCTGATCGACCGTCCGGAGATGCTGCGGACAGTCGATCGTCGTGCCGTGGTACGAATCGATTCTCCCGGCGAAAACGAAGCCGTCGAACGAAAGCTGATCGCGCTTGGATCGGAAGCCGCCCAATCGCAGGGCTGCCACTGGATCGACTCTGAATCCGCAATGAAGCTTCCGGAAGATCGCGGTCGCATTCGATACCTGCGCCAATGGTATCTAGGATTTCAAGCCCTCCTGGGACGGATCCAGTCAGAGCTCACCAATGAGACCACGTTTTACAATCATCCAGATGAAATTCTGTTGATGTTTGACAAGCCGCGTTGTCAGGCGGTTTTGGCGGCAGCGGATGTTGAGACGGCGACCGCCGCTGGCCCTTTGAGTTCCTATCAACAAATCATCCAGTGGATGGACCAGCAGCAGTGCAAACGAGTTTTCGTCAAGCCCGCCCACAGTTCTTCAGCATCAGGTGTCATTGCACTGACCTGTTTCGGCGAACAGCTTCGTGCAGTAACTTCCGTCGAAACGGAGATCGTCGGATCTGAGACCCGCTACTACAACAATTTGAAACTGCGTACGTATACGGACCGGTTTGCGATTGAAAACATGATCGATTTTTTCTGTCGCGACGGAGTGCAAGTCGAGCGATGGCTTCCAAAACTCAAACAAGAGAGCCGCAATATTGACTTGAGAATTGTCGTCATTAACGGAGAAGCCTGTCACAGCGTTGTCCGTTCTAGCCAATCGCCGATCACCAACTTGCACTTAGGGAATCGACGGGGAAACCTTGATTCGCTGATTGAGTTTGTGGGGGTTGAAAAATGGGAAACGCTTCGCCAGGCGGCCTGCCGCGCAGCCAGCATCGTTCCACGATCACTTTATGTCGGTGTCGACGTGTTGGTAAAACCGGGAAACCATCTACCAGTTGTTCTTGAGCTGAACGCCTTTGGTGATCTACTGCCTAGAGTGCAACACGAAGGTTGCGATGTTTGGGAAGCGCAAATTCTTCGATTGCCACAACACCTTGCGGCCCGTGATTGATTCTACACGACAACCGCCAAAGAGGGCCAAAATCGCTCACACCGGCACTTCCCTAAGCGGCGTTCTTGATTGCTTGTACCATCGGTACAACAACGGCAAGTAAACCCAAGCGGCTAATAGATGGGCTGCGATACCGACGGGCACCGAGATCACAAAAAAGTTAACATCCAGTTGGTAGAAGGCCGCAATCCACACGGCCCACAGCACAGCTCCCAACAAGGCCTTCAGAGGAACCCCTGCCAAGCTGCGATAGAGTTCGTTCTGCCAACTGGCAAGACTGGACCTCCTTCCGAAGATCGCATGAAGGCCTGACGTCAGGAATTCAAGGACAATCAATCCAAGAAACCAAACGGCCATCGCAAACAAAACGAGCCCAGAAAAATTGACGGCTCGAAAAAACCAGAGCTGCTGGACATCAATCTCGTCGACATAGCTAGGCAAAACACTGAAGCAGACAAAATTGTAGACTGCGGAAATCAGTAACAGCACCAACGCAATGCGAAGACCACGCTGCGCCGCAACACGATCCACATTCGTAACCGCAGGCAAGGCGGCTTGTGATTTTGGAGTTTCAAACGGGTTCGTGTTCATAAATGCCGTCAATCTGCCAGCAAAGAAAACTCAGACAAGAACGCGTCAACAAAATCGCTTTCAAACACACTATCGATATCCTCAAGCGTGCCGCCACCAATCGCGCGAACACCATCTAGTGTATTCGAGGCTGAACGGAAGCCAAGGTATTAATAGAGGGGAACTCCTCTTCAATGTCCTCGCTAACGTGATCCCACTTCGTGGCCGCTGGCCTTAGTTTTGCGAGCAGACTATCCGGTGGCTTACGCCACCGGCAGCGGCCTGGGTTCAAGCATCGGCAACCGGCGGCTAGCGCCTCGCCGCTCATCGGACGGACGCCTCGCTGATCATCGGAACAGCCGCCTCGCCGATCATTGAGCTATCGCTACTCGCTCAGGCCCCAACCACATCCGAATACATTTCCTCGTTGAAACCGACGACCATGGTTTTCCCCAGCAGCAGGGTGGGGGCGCGCAAATTTCCGGTGGGTCCCAGCACCAATTTGAGAATTTCTTCTTGGGTGAGATCGGTTTTCGCGAGGTCAACTTCAACCACTTTTTTCCCTTTGGCGGAAAAGAGTTTTTTGGATTTGTCGATTAATTCGATGGCTTCGGGCTGTTGGTGTACATCCTTTTTGGCGTCCAGCTGGACTTTGGGCTCGATGCCGGCATTCGCAAGAAACTCCTGCGTTTTGGTGCACGTTTTTCAGCCTCGGCGGTGATAGCTCCAATCAACTTTTTTTGGCATTTTGCGTATCTCTGTGAAGGGTTAATAAAGTGTTTGACAATTGGCGGACCAAAACGTCAAATAGCGGCCCGAGACGGGAATCGGTTTTTACCGAAAGCGATTCCTAGATCTTAACCCAAAAACGATAATTCCTTTTTTTGATCCATGGCAATTGTCAGGAAACCAGGAAACGACTGATATGAGCGACACAACAATCTCCGGCATTGTCCACCTGATCGAAGAGACCAAAACCTACGGTGCGAACGGATTTCGCAAGCGTTTGGTCGTGCTGGAAAAAGACAATGGACGTTTCACAAATTACATTCCAATCGACTTTCTCAAAGATTCTTGCGATACCGTCGACGAGATGAATGTCGGTGACGAAGTCGAAATCAAATATTCGCTTTCGGGTCGCAAATGGCAGCGGGATGCCAACTCAGAGGTCAAATTTTTCTTGTCTGCAGAAGCCTTTAGTTTCAAGGTTTTGACGCCTAAAGGCAGTGGAAATGCTGGCGGAGATAGCAAATCAGCGAACGATGCGTTTTCAGAATCGTACGATGAAAATGATATCCCGTTTTAACAAAAAAAACGTTGTTCATTTATTTCGAAAACAAGCCGATAGGAGTTTGGTGTTCGACGCTTAGTTGAATCGCTCCGCGACCAAATTTCAGCTCGGCATCGGAATTGCATACGCTTGTTTTTCGATTGCCATGAGCTATTGTTTGAACACGTCCGGAAGGCTCTGCCATCCGGATATTTCATTTGGCAATTACGGCTGAGGGACCAATTTTAGGGTTAACCGGAGTCACCAAGGGCTAGTGCTCAGCACGTCCGACTTCCGTTTTTCTCCCAGCGACTCCCATCGCTGCGAAATCGCCAGATGAATTTTGCCGCATCGCTTCCGCTTTGCGGTTTTTTTATGCGCTGCCAGAACGCCGATTTTCCTGCAACGCAGAATTATTCATTTTCGACTTCTTCGTAGATCTCAACAAATTTCTCCCCAGCCAGTCTTCTCCCCCAGTGACGGTGTTGTTGAGTTCATCATATTTGACGACCGAAAAGCGGGGTAGTTCGTCGCGATTCTTAACAGTCAGATAGGTACCAACTCAATGCGCTGATCTAATTTGAACGAAGGCAATTCTAAAAACCTTCAGCGTGAGCGCGCAAGGGCAGTCGCGCAGCACCAGTGACCCTCTTTCATCGGCGGCGCCTTGCAACACTGGCAAACATTGGGCGGGTTTACTCCGCTTTGCCTTTTTTCGTCCGCTTGCCGCAGTCCAGTTGCAGATCGATGCCTGTCGATTTGCCGGATTCATCCAAGTCAAACTTGAGAGTGCCGGCCGCCTTTTTCAAAGCGAATTCGCCGTTTTCCAGCGCAATCATTTCCAGTTTGCTGCGGTGAGCGTGTAGATAAAGTTTGCCATCCTCGAGGGTGACTTTTTCGCGTCCGTACTTCCCGACGACTTTCGCCATCTGTTCTTCCGAGATCGTTTTGCCTTGAGGGTAGGGGGTTGTCGGGGCAGGGCGTGGCTTGAGGTTGCGGATCCAAACGTTACGGTAGCGAACTGGATTTCCGTGATCTTGAAACGCCAATGGTCCTTTTACTTCGTCCGATTTGTATTCGTTATGAAGAATCCAGTTGGTCGGGCCAAAGGGTTCGGTGGCATGCTGAATCACAACCCCGTTGTGCATCACCGTCACCACGGCAGGCGATGTTAGTTTTCCAGATTCATCAAACCGAGGTGTTTTGAAAATGATGTCGTAAGCCTGCCACTCTCCAGGGCCGCGCGACACGTTGACCAAGGGCGGGTGCTGTCCGTAGATGGAGCCAGCCGAGCCGTCGGCGTAAGTCGGATTTTTGAAACTGTCTAAAACTTGGACTTCGAATTTGCCCATCAGGAAAACGCCGCTGTTTCCTCGGCCTTGGCCTTTACCGGAAGGCTTGGTGGGCGATGTCCATTCGACATGGATTTGGCAATCCCCAAACTCTGCTTTGGTCCGCAGAATGCCGCCGCCTTTGACGGATTCTAACGCGCCGTTAACGATCTTCCATTTGATGGGCTTGCCCGATGCCGAACGCCACGCATCTAGATTCGATCCGTCGAACAGCACAATGGCATCCGAGGGGATTGAGCGAGTGGTGTTGTCCTCGCCAGGATCGACTTCCGGAGGCGCCGGGCGCGTTTTGTCATGAGCCTTCCATCCGTTGGGTAGCTGGGCCAGTGAAACAGACGGCAGCAAAACGAAAAATGCGAAAATTGGAAAAGCGAAACAGCGGACGAAACGAGATTGGGTCATGAGAGCTCACTGACGGTTGCGCGGGTCACGAAAGGAAACACAGAGTATAGCTAAGACGGAGGCCGTTGTCGTCTCAGTCTGCGCAGGGGGTGGCCTCGGCCAGCCAAATTTTGTGAGGCTCGTTACGGGATTGCGCAGTCGTAGTCAGCAGCCAGTGGTACCGCGCTGCCGGCTGGCTTTCTCTAGGATTGTCGGTTTTTGTTGGACTGATTGCGGGGTTGTGAATCCCAGCGGTCGTCAATTACCAGCGATGCCAAGCCGGATGGCCTTCCTTGACCGCAACGAAAACACCTGTGCTGGTGGCGGTCAGTTCATCATTCGCCCAAAGCTCGGCTCGGGTTTCGACTTTGCGGTCCGAGCTGCTGATGGCGGTGGCAATTAATTTTATGGGGTTATCGACCGGCGTCGGTTTGGAAAATCGAACCGAAAACTCTGACGTGACAGTGCAGGGCGGTTTGTCCGCGCCCCTATTCTGCATCAGGGTCCATGCCGCTGTCCAATTCATGTGGCAATCAACGAGCGTGCCGATGATGCCACCGTTGAGCATCCCCTCGAAAGCCTGGTGGTGAACTGCCGGTTCAAAATGGGCAGTTACCGTTCCGTCTTCGGAGGCATAGCTCTTGATGCGCAGTCCCTTCGTGTTCGCAGGACCGCAGCCAAAACAAATGAGGTTTGGGGCGAAGCGATCCTGCAAGCTCAGAGTGCTAGCATTTTCTGGCATCCGTTCTTACTGGCCTTCACCTTCAGATCCGCCCCAAGTGGAACGAAAATTAGTGGCTCCTGGGTGCTGGGGGCGTGGCTGACCAATGGCTGGAGTTGCCGTGGGGCGGAACGCAGGCGTCTGAGGGACTGCGGCAGGCTGTGGCGGAACGCTGGCGGCACGGCTTGCTGACGCAGCGGCTGCTGCCTTCTCGTTTTCAGCCAGAACTTGGAGCAGCTTGGAGATGCACAGCTTGTTCATGCTGGTTTTGTGATCGTCCGCTTCCTTCTTGAGGGCCTCGTGAAGGCTTTCAGGAAGTCGCACAGTGATGACCCGAGTGGCCTCATCTTTGCCGCCGCCACGGACCTTCGCAGTGCGGAGATTCGCAACCATAGTCTGGATGTCGTTATAGGCTTCCGTCTGCTCAAAACGAAGGTAATTGTCTTGGCTGGGGAATACGCTGCGGGCTGCTCCATTAACGCCCAGTGTCTCCCTAAAGAATGTGACCCAGTCGGGACGACGTTGGTAAAGGTCTTTGGCGACCTGTAGGACTTTTTGACAGCGACTTGTGAATCCTTCTTGTGTGAGAGGCTCATTCATGGGTTTGGACTCCTTCCGAGATGTATAGGTGGTCAAGGACAGTTCCTTCGACCTGACACCTCCATCTTTCCGAAAGGGCAAGCACCAAAACTAATGTCACGATCATGCCAGCACTTATGCAGAAACGGCTGTTTTGCAAATAAACCGGGCAGTCGTGCTTCAAAACGGTGCAGCTGAAAGCTGCCCAAAGTTTGGGCAGCGGGTTGAGTTGCATTTACCAGCTGTCCATTTGCTAGAAGTTCACTTTGGGCGGGTATTGCAGGGAAGATACAAGGCAGGAGGCCGGTATCTGTGCCGAAATGTTGTTCGGCGATCTAGATGGCTCAAAACGTGGTTTTGGGCGTTAGACGCGATCGAAATCAAGGATCGATTGCGGTGGCTTTGTATAACGATTGGTTATCGATGGCCGTCGCTGGTTTGCCAGCTCTTTAAAGCTAACAAAATGTAGCTATCAAACAGGCGATAGCATTGGGTGTTGGTCGCGACTCCTTTCGTGTTGGTTCAGCGTTGTTAGCATATCACAATTCTGAAATCGGAGCTGCATGTTAAGTGCTAGCGGTGTGGTTGGCGATGGCCGATTGGACCCTCTTGTTTGTCGAGATTTTGGCGCTCGCGCAGGGTGACGATTCAAAAAGTTAATGGACTTTAAAGTCACATTAGCATTGTTGCTGATTGTGCGAAATTACGAGTGGATGGGCAAGCGATTTTATGAAGACGGATTACAGATCTTTTCGTGGCGACTTTCTGATTTTAGTCCCGATGCTGATGGTTACTTTCTCGTTGAGCGGATGGGCTCAGGGGGTTTCGGGCAGCTTTGAATCGGGGCGATCGACAGATTCTTTCGAGCGATCTCCGTTTGAGGTGGCCGTCGCGAGCCACGGCGTTGCCCCTCAAAAGAGCGGGGATCAGAAGCGTAAAAAAAAGAAGAAGAAGCCAACAAGGAAGTCGAAATCTGGTACTGCCAAGAAGCAGGGAGATCGTCCGGGCACTGAGAAGGCGAAATCTGGAACCAGCAAGAATCAGGGAGAACTTCCCAGCACTTCGAGTCCGGC
>CAZDZX010000001.1:9925-57553 GCA_964510005.1 uncultured Pirellulaceae bacterium | reverse complement strand
CGAAATCTGGAACCAGCAAGAATCAGGGAGAACTTCCCAGCACTTCGAGTCCGGCAGCGGAGCCAGTCCAGCCTGTGGAATCAAGCCTGCCTGTGGAGCCCCGTCTTCCGGTGGATCCAAGCCAGCCTCCGAGTCCAGCTGTGGAAAAACTTGCCTCCGTTTTGACCCGCGGCAATGCCTCGCCAGAGTTGAGGAGTTGGTTTATCGCGGGCTTGGTCCATCGAGGCCATTTGGAGCTGTTGTCAGAAGTGACTCCGAAATTCGATGCTTTGATGGAACCGGCTGCTGAAAACCCGTATCAAGCGGACGCGGCAAAGTTGGTTGCTCGGAAGTTGGCGCTGCAAGGCAATTTCGAGGAAGCTAGAAAATGGGCTGAGAAAATCGATTCGCAACAAATCAGGTTTATCACGACAGCGGAAGTTGGACAAATTCAAGGGTTTCGCGGCGATGTTGACGCGGCGCTTAAAACGATTCAGTCAGCGGCAAAGATTTTCCCGGAAGGGGATTTTATGTTGGGGGGTCCGATTCAGGATCTGGCAATTGAACTTCATCAAGCTGGAAGGAAGCAGGCTTCCCGCAAGGTCGCATCGAAGTTGCCCAAAGGCGTTGCGGAATTTTTTCCGATGATCCTGCGGAGCGAAGGCACTCGATTCGACATCAATCGCATCGACGATTGTTTTGTACACCAAATTGTCGCCAGCAGCTTGTTAAGAGCGCAGAAAAGGCAAACGTGGTTGACCAAGCGTCTGGCTTGTCTTGGATTGGCGGCGAGAAAATCAGATCGGTTTAAGGCTGAGCTTGAAAAGTCAAAAGGGGAGCAACCGACACCTGAAAGCGTTGCCAAGTTGTTCCATGGGGTCGCAAAATCGCTTGAAATCATCGCTTTGCACATCGCCGGCGATGAATCGGCGAAAGGGCTGGCTGTAGAGCTGGATGAACAGTTTCCGGCCGATGAACCTTCGAAATCTTCTGAATCGCTACTGACAGTCGAAAGAAATTTAGAGTCTTACGCTCAGATTGTAACCGGCAGTTGGGATGAAAAGCGGATTCGAAGCGCTGTCTCGAAGTCTCGTCGCAATCCAAGTAAGTTGCTGATTGGGATCGGTGCTGGCTTGCGTCGTACAAACCAAGGTGAATTGTTGGAAGAGCTGATTCGAAAATCTAAAGGCGAGACGAAATCGTGGCTCACCATCGGTGGAATGTTTTAGTTTTCCGAGATCGAGCTTCCCTCTAAGATCGAGCTTCCATTTATTGAGTGCGTTCGTTGTTCCTTTGGCGAGCGGGAAAGCTGTTTGTCGAGGATCGCGGTTTTTTCCGCAACCGAAAAGCCATTGAAAACGGCGGGCTCGATGTCCTTCCATTGCGGCGTTCCGCCTAGACCCTAGGTGTCTGAACTGTTGCCAGTCCAGCTGCAATTTTTCACAACCTCAGCGGTCGACACAAAAGACAGAGAAGCTGTTTGCAAATCCGGCTTGCTTCAACCGTCCCCGAAAGGGCGGATTCGTGGCGTCTTTTAAGCGGTTTCTCGGTTTTACTTTTCGGTAACCGAAATCGAATCGATTCGCGCTTTGCCGGTAACTTGCTCGATCCGGATGTCCGTTCCGGCGGGCAGTGGTTTTTCGAGCGTCACATCATCAGCATCCGTCACTGTTTGTGAGGTCCCGGCCCCGTCATGACTGCCATCAAGAATGGTGATTTTCATGGTCTCGCCATCGTCCAGCCCGTTGAATTTTATGGCAACCCGTTCGAGGTCTGCATCAAAATCAAAAACCCAAGCCTCGTTGGGGTCGAAGTTTTGATACTCACTACCGCCCACTGAGCCGGTGTTGATACTGAGCGCATCAACGCCTCTATAAATGGTGGTCGTATTGCCCTCATTGGACTGGTCGCTGCCGATGATTGCGCGTGTGGTTAGCGTGATGCCACTGGCGGACATCTGCGCCCCAACGATCCCGGCTTTTCCGTCCAGTGCCGTGCCATCGATCAAGTCAAAGACGATCCCGCCATCGACAGAAGCAGAATGTGTAAACGAGGGCCTATCGGCCAACGACGACCCGACTTTTCGCAGGTCGATCGGTTTGATGCCAAGTTTTTCCGCCGGTGAACCCTTTTTGAAACGGTAGAAACCTTCCTTCATTGCCTCTTCGTCAAACATCGGATCTGTATAAAGCAGCTTCACTGAACCTTCGCCAATCTTTGCCGCTTGGCCGGAAAACAGATCGCTTCCCAGTTTCTCTTTTGGTACATACGGCGTGCTCTGGTTCTTGGTGAAGTAGATCGAGTCCTCCATCCGAGGGAGGTTCTGATAAAAGGGCCGATTCTTGGCGCGATTGTCTGTCAGATAGAGACCGTCGGTCGATTTGGAGGAAGCTTCGGGGAGAAAGATGTTTCTCTGCGGCAGGACTTTTTTGGTACCGCCCAGCCAACTGGGCAAGCTGCGTCCGCGCAGAAAGGTCTCTGTGAAAACAAAGTTATTGATAAGGTCGGCAGGCCCTTTGAGCCCAAAGCCTCGCTCCGATTCGGTGATCACATTTTCGCGGATGATCGTGAAGCTTGGATTGTCATCAAGGCGAACGGCCCCGGCGGTGTCGTGGTTTTTGTGAAGATAGTTGCGCTCTACAACGTTGTCTTCACCCATGGCTGAAAAATAGATCGCGTTGCCGTCATGCAGTTTCAGCAGCGTCCGCGAGATGTCGTTCATGCCGATCTTGTTTTCGCGGGCGTGAAGCAGTGGCAAGAAGTGCGAGAGGCGATTCTGCGATTCCGCCGCCAGCCCCTTTTTAATAAACGGTTCACACTCTTCGAAGCGAATCGAAGAAACCCATGCGCGCCGAAAGGGGATTCGTTTGACCAGATAAAATTCATGTGGGCGACAACCGCTGACCACGATGCCGTTGTAGGGCACTTCCTGAATCGTGTTGTGAGTGATTTCGTTGTGGCCGCTTTGTGCGATAAAAATCGCCGCGGAATGCAGCAGAAGCTCACCGATGTGGTGAATGTAGTTGTCATGCACCACGTTGTTTTTGTTGACGTCTTTGATGCCGGGTCCATAGCCACTGAGCACAATGCCGCCTCCGCCAAGATGGTGCAGGTGGTTGCTGGCGATCGCGATGCGTTGGCAATGTAGGTCCAAGCGGATGCCGGTGCCGCTGCTGGATTTGATGACACAGGATTTAACTTCACAGTCTTCGGCAAAGCGAAACCGAATCACGGCATTGGCTTTGTCGTACATTTCCCAATCGTGTTGCAGGCCCTGATCTTTTTCGAGCAGAGTATCGCGCACGCCATGAGTGAAGGTGAGCCCTTCGAAACGAAGGTGCGACGCAAACGGGCCGTCTTCGGTGCCTTCGACGCGGATGAATTCCTGCAGATAGGGCGCCATTACATTCATGTCGGCCATGTCTTTTTCCGGCCACATGTAGATGCGGCCTTCGTTGGTGTTGACGACCCATTCTCCGGGTTCGTCCAGATACTCGATCGCGTTTTCGACCCAATAGCGATTGCGTGGGTTGATCGGCTGATACGTCGGATCCACTGCCAAGTGTGCGATCTTTTTCTCAGTGTCAATGCGGTCGAGCGAGATGACGTTGGCCAACCATGGACGGTCCTTCAGAATCAACTCGATATCCGAAGGGTTGGGCCAGTCCTTGATGTCGTCGTTCTTGTAGCGAACCGTTCGATCAAAGGGCGCCACCGGATCGCCTTCGTATTCCAACAGGCTTGTCAGCTTTTTGCCTTGACGGTTAAAGTCATTTTCTTTTTCGAACTCTGCGTACCGAAAGCTTCCGGACCTTGCCCGTGTGAGTAGCGAATCACTGTCGTAGAGCGATCGGATCACCCAAGATTTGTCCAAGTTCTTTGGGATCTCAGCCACCCACAGTTTTCCATGTGCCTTTTCTGAAATGCCCTTGGGTTCCGTGGTAAGCTTTTTCCATCCGGTGATCGGTACGCCGCCGGTGAAGATAGGCTGTTCACCAGAGGCTGCTTTGTAAACGATCGGAGCTGTTTGGGTTCCCGAATCTTCTAGGCCAAACACAACGGTCTTTTGCAGAGCGTAAACGCCGCCCTTGATGACGACTTCGATCGCTTGGTCGGGTGCCTTCTTCTTGAGTTCCCGAACTTTCAATCGGGCTTCTTCTAGATTTGCAATGGGGCCATTGGGATCGACGACAATGGTGGTCTGATCGGCTCGCGCCGAGCAGCAGGCGAGCAAGCAAAATAGAATGGCGCTCAGTTGAATGGCGCTTAGATCCAGTGCTTTCATGGTTTGGGTCCTATCCGAAGTCTCTTGCGTTGCGTGGATGGCAAGTGTTTTGAAACAGTTTAAACGAAATAGCTCAGGTTGTTGTCGGTAGCCAAAAGTTGCAGAAAATTCGTGAGTTCAGGGGGCATGATCTTACAGTATTAGCGGTTGTGTTTTGGCTCGCTTCATTTCGGCGCCCACGATTGGTGAGCTATCCCCTAGACGCGTTGGATTTTGGCAATTTTCGTCCTCCTGCTCAAGGAGGAAACCACGAGCATGGACCCGCTTCGCAAAATTTGGGCATTGTTTCAATGAGCCGTTGGCTGGATGCCGGAGGCTGAAAAACGCGACTCAGAGAAACTATTGATTTCCCATCTTCAGTCTTGGCCATATCCAGATGATCGCCGAAGCGGCGGTCGCAGCAATGGCGGCACTTATCCCGGCGTAGATCCACTGGCCATATAGAAAGTAACCGACGCCAAACAACAGTGAGTAAACTAGGAACGTTGCCGCTACCATTGCTAAAACTCCACTGGTGATTGAGCCATCGAGTTGGACGTCGATTCCTTGGTCCGCCAGAGATCGACGGATGGGTTCCCAGCCGCGTCCGTCGGGTCTAACTTTCTGATAGAACGATTCCAGAGTCGCTTGGTCGGAAGGGCGCGTCAAAAACGTGACCGCAATCCAAGCGGCATTGGTAATCAAAACGCCGATCAGAATTTTGTGCCAAGGTTGCATGGCGGCCGCTTTTTCGATTTCCGTGGCTTCTGCCGGTAGGGCGGTGGCCACGAAAATTAAGGCAACAATTGTTGAAACGGCCATGCCCACGATCTCTGACCACGCATTAACTCTCCACCAAAACCACCGCAGGATGTAAATCAACCCGGTGCCGGCGCCAAACTGCACAATCATGTTGAAGCCATCACCAGCGCTTTGGATAAATAAGGCCAGCACGCTCGCGATCACCATCAATCCGATGGTCGAAGCTCTACCGATCCAAACCAGTTCAGATTCAGAGGCATCTTGTTTGATAAACCTGCCATAGAAATCATGAGCCACATAAGATCCGCCCCAGTTTAGGTGCGTGGAGATCGTGGACATGAACGCCGCGATCAAGCTTGCGATCACTAAGCCCAGTAAGCCGGTCGGCAACCGCGACAGCATGGCGGGGTAGGCGATATCGTCTCCCAGTAGGCTCGGATCAACTTCTGGAAACGCGGCCGAAATGCTGTTCAAGTCGGGAAAGACAGCCAGTGAAGCGAGGGCCACGATGATCCATGGCCACGGTCTTAAAGCGTAGTGTGCGATTTGAAAAAACAACGTTGCGGCTGTCGCGTCGCTCTCACTTTTAGCGCTCAGCATTCTTTGGGCAACATAGCCGCCTCCGCCAGGTTCTGCTCCCGGATACCAAGAGCTCCACCACTGAACAGCCAGTGGGATAATCAGCAGTGGAAGAATGCCGGAATTGGAGAAGTCCGGTAGAATTGCGAGTTTTCCCGCGACGTTTTTGTGGGCCAGTAGATTCGAAAATCCACCGATCTCGGGTTGATCGCACAGCACAATCGCTGCGGCGACGGCCCCAATCATGGCGATGGCAAACTGGAAAAAGTCGGTCAGGATGACGCCTTTTAAACCGCCTAAAAATGTGTAGGCAACCGTCACGGTTCCGGCCACCAGTACGGTGGTAATCGGCGAAGCTCCCAGCAAAACTCCGCTCAGCTTAATTGCAGCCAGTACTACGACGGCCATCACCATGCAGTTGAACACGACCCCAAGGTAGATTGCTCGAAACCCTCGCAAGAATCCTCCCAGCTTTCCACCGTAGCGAAGTTCGTAAAATTCCAAATCGGTCAGGACTCCACTGCGTTTCCAGAGTTTTGCGTACACGAATACTGTCAGCAAACCTGTCAGTAGAAACGCCCACCACGCCCAATTTCCGCTCACCCCTCCTTGGCGAACGAGTTGCGTGACCAGTCCGGGGGTGTCGGCAGCAAAGGTGGTTGCCACCATGGAAACGCCCAGCAGCCACCAGCTCATTTTCCCACCGGCAAGGAAATAATCTTTGAAGCTTTTTCCCGCGGAGCGACTCGCCCAGATGCCGATTCCGATCGAAACAGCAAAGAACAAAACGATGATGAGCCAATCGATAAAAGCAAGTTGCATGAATTTTCCGCAAAAAGTGTGCACAAACGTGGAACTTAATCGTAGCAAATTTATCCAAACAATGGTTTCGTCTTTCTTCCAGGGGAATTTTCCATGCTCCGTTCAATTGTTCCCATTTTTGCGTTTTCGTTCCTATTGTTTCTAATGCTGGGCTGTGGCGACCAACGTTACAGCGAAGCGGTTTATGATTCCACAAAAGGATTCGATAATTCCGTAGCGAGCAGTGAGTCCGTGCCCACAAGACAAGGGAAAAGCCACGGCGGAATGGGCTCTGGGAAGGTCCCGGAAGGTGACGAAGATCTTGTGGGGCGGCCCGAAGAAGGCGAAGAAGGCGAAGCCGGCGAGGGTATCGTTTCCCAAAAGGCGCAGCACAATCGTCGAGTGATCTTTGATTCGGATGTTCATCTGCGGGTGGAAGATTTTGATGGGATGGAATCGAAGATCTCCGCATTGGTCGAGCGGCATGGCGGTTATATTTCCAACGCCCAGATCTCAAACCAGATTTCGGAAAATCGTTCGGGCGATTGGACCATTCGCGTACCTGTCACGGCTTACCGTCAATTGGTCGATTCCGTTGGCAATCTGGGCGAGTTGATTTCTCGCAATGAAAAGGCCACCGATGTAACCGCGGAATTTTACGATCTCGAAGCCCGCATCAAGAACAAGAAACTGTTGGAAGACCGCATCGCGGCGTTATTGGACCAAGCCAAGAGCGAGCTTCGACGAATGATCGAAGTCGAACACGAATTGGCGCGAGTGCGTGAAGAGATAGAGCGAATGGAGGGGCGAATTCGTTACTTGTCCGACGTCACTGGAATGTCGACGATCCGATTGAAGGTTCGTGAACTTGAAAGACCGCCAGCGCCGATGGTGGCTTCATCGTTCTCAAATCGAATTTCAAATGCATGGCAATCGGCTTCACAGCAGGCAATTCGAACCGGCGAAAATGTTGCGGTGGGGTTGGTTCGCAACGTTTTCAATATCGGGTTTGCGTTGGCGTTGGTCGCAATCGCTTGGATCGTTGGCCGCGTGGTTGTTCGGCGAATGGGGCGACGAACAGCTGTGGTTGCGGAAACAGTTGGATAACCGAGGTAGGGCCGGTTCCTACCGGCCGATTGCCGATGCTGAGGGGTAGGGAAGTTCTGGCCGGTGGGAACCGGCCCTACGGCTGCTGGCCGAATGCCGATTGCCGATGCTGAGCGTTAGGGAAATTCTGGCCGGTGGGAACCGGCCCTACGACTGCTGCCGAATTCGGATTCCGGGCGTTGGGGATTTTCGGCCGGTGGGAACCGGCCCTACGGTCGTGCAGCAAAATGTTGGCGACCGTTTAGGTGTGGTGAATCACGGGGCTTGTTTCTCTCCAAATCGGATCGTTACCCGAGAGCATGATTTCATGCGTGGGGTGCGTCGTTGGAATGAAAACCATGTCGCTGCGAAGTTGATGTTCTCGCTGTTGATCCGAAGCCACTGCCGAAAGTTCGTAACGGAGTGCTTCATCAAATGCGCCCGCAGCTAGATCGATCTGTGACATGGGAGCCACGTATTCAACCGGAATCCGGTACGGCTCTTGGGTTGTTTCAAACTGAACCGGTGGGGCGAATGTAGGTTGCGGTTCCTCAATGTGGGACGGGTAATCGTATCGCTGTTCTTCATCGCCGTAGCGAATTGGTTTGGCTGACGAATCAAATACGTCCTTGTGAGCTGGCAAGATTCTGACGTCGGCGCCCAGTGAATGGAAAATGTCGCGAATGTGATCGTGACATGTAAACATCAGAATCTGGTAACCGTTTCTTGAGAAGTCATACAGGACTTCGGCGGCCGAACGAGCTCGTTGGCCATCGAAGTTAACCAAGACATCGTCCAATACCATCGGAACCACGGCGCCGCGACGGGCATAAGCACCCACCAAGGCCAGTCGCAAACTCAAGAATACGGCTTCGCGAGTACCGCGGCTGAGGTTTTCTACCGGTAGAGTTTCATCGTTCGCATTGTCGACCAAAAGCTCTTCGCCGGTCATGCGAGTCCAGATCCGAACGTATTTTCCTTCGCTGAGTTTGGTCAGATAGTTCGATGCCTCTTTCAGTGTCTCTGGTTGTCGCTTCGATTCGTAGGACTCACGAATCATCTCCAACATCTGAGAACTGGCGCCCAACTCCTGCCATTTGGTTTTGAGTTTGCTGATTTCGGCTTCGATCGAATTCAGTTCCAAACGGACCACATCCAGTCGCGAGTCTTCGCCGAGGGCTTTGACTTCTTGCATCAATTCGCCCCGAAGTTGCATCAGTCGATTTTGCTCTTCGCGAGCCTCGTCGATGGCCAATTGCAATTGCTCCCAGTGCTTTTCCAATCCGCTGGTTCCGAAGTTGGAGAAAATGTTCCCCATGTCTTCGTTGGTAAAGTGCTTGCCGGTGGCCAATTGGATTTGGTCGTTTAGGTCCGCTTCTTTACGCTTCAATTTGCGTCGACGGGTGTGCTTGGCAGCCATTTCGCGAAACGCCGCTTCGGATTCTGCACCCACGGTCGAAAGCAAACGTTGCTTGAACCCCAGTTGACGATCAAGCTCGCGTTTCGATTTATTCAATCGAGTCCGCAAAGATTTGTAGCGATTGGCGAGCTCTTTGCGAGCTTTAACATGAACTCGCTGCTCGTTGATTGCTCGGGTGACCATCGTCAGGCGATCACTCACATTCATCCCATTGGTGAGATGTGTGGTCTCCCGATAGTTTGTCCTGGTTGTTGATGTCGATGTTCGGTGCTCATCAACTCTTGTTCCATCAGGGCGGTGCATTGATGTTTCGCCGACTGTTGATCCGTCGTTGCGATTTCCGCGGCGAGTTTCGTGGATCGTCGTGTTTCCACGCGTAATCGAACGGTCTTTCTTGCGGCCTTTCTTTCCCGATTGTTGGCGGGTCGTATCCGTTGAATGCAATGTCGTGGTGGACGAAAGCAAAGGATCCGTGGTGTGAAGTGGATTTGTCGTGGAGTGCAGAGGATCCAGAGAATGCCCAGAAGTTGACGAATGTAAACCGTGTGTTGTTCCAGATAGGATTCCGGTTTCGTGGATCGTGGAATCGATTCGTTGTCGAATCGTGTTGATCTCGCGAACTTTCTGTTCTTGTTCGGACCGCAGTTGTTCCAGTCGAGTGTTGTAACCGGCGATCCGATCTCTACGATTCATGATCTCGCGAAGTTGATGGGGTTCCAGTTCTACAGGCAAGCCGGATGCTTTGAGTGTCTGTTGCCAGATCTTTGAAGCGGATTCAACGGATCGTTGTTGAACGGCCAGTCGTCGACGCAGGTCGTCCATTCCCATACGGGTGTTTTCGACTCGGTTTTGCAATGGCACGAGATCCGTCAAACGATTCAGTTTGCCTTGAGCTTCTTCCAAAGCCATGTCGTACTGAGTGATCGCGTGGGCGGGCAAATGCTTTTCGATTTCGTTGCGTTCGAGTTTCGCCCGCTTAAGTTGTTGACGAACGATGTCGACTTGATGGCGATAGTCGTCCAGTTCTTCTTTAGCGAGATGTTCACAGTGGTACTTGATGGCCAGTGACAACAGCAAGCCAACGAAGCCAATGATCAAAAACAGTAGTCCTGAACTCTGGCTGATGTTGGCGAAGTTTGCACTTCCGGTCAGCATCGAGATCAGACCAAGGAAGAGGAATACAAATCCCAGAATGAAAACCACGCCAATGATCGAGAGTTTCTCGACGGGGATGACTTGATTGCTGACCACCGAGTCGATGTCGCGATCGAGATCGCCCTGAGTACGGGTAAGTTTTTCGATCTTTTGTTCCAGTTCAACACGGCGCTTCAGTCGATTGACGTAGGCACTGGTCTCTTCCAGTGTTTCGCCGCTACCGGTTTCGCCTTGTGATTTGGTCAGTCGCTGACTGTGCTGGCCCAAATCGAATTCGGATTTCTCGAGGTCCTGCCGGACTTGTTCGAGATCGTCTTGCGAGTCCGTTAGCTTTTTACCGGCCTCTTCGAGTTGGTGGAATCCACCGGAGCCCAGTTTGTTGACGTCGCGAGCGCGGATTTTGAGTCCCAGTCCATCGACTTCGCCAACGAGTGTGTTTTCGATTCGATCAATTTCCTCTTGGATATTGATATGTTGCCGCTCGAGGGATTGAACCCATGGGGCGTGTTCGCTGATGGCTTCGATGCGAGCCTTTTGAGCCCACAATTCGCGGTTGATCGGCAGCGAGAGGGCTTCGCTTTTGATTTGCTTTCGCTGACCACGAGTTTGGTCGATACGCTCCCGTTGCAGGGCGATTTTTTCGTTGAGTTCGTCCAGACGTGAAACGTTGAGATCGCGTTCGGCAGGAAGGCCGCTGTAGGCGGCGATCTGATCGCGGACAACGATTCTGTTTTGCCATCGATCAGAAATTTGGGTCGCGATCTCGATCATGCGACATTCTTTTTCTGCTTGCTTCAACTGGTCGCGCAGATCGGAAAGTTGGTTGTCTACATCCGTTGTTTCGGAAGCAATGCGTGACCAGCGCTTCGATTTCTGTCTGAGGTCGTCGATCTCGCGTAGTAATTTCTGTCGGCGATCGGTGAGGACTTGGAGGCGCGATGAATCTTTGGGATCGGCTGACCAAATGGATTCCCGGCGCTGGTTCAAGTCGCGCATCACGTCGATCAGCGAAACGCGATCCAAACCGCTAGTGAGGCGATAGAGGTAATTCGACGCAGCGGTGCTGTTGAGTGCGCTTAGCTCTTGGATCTCTCGCAGGCCAATCGCGAAAACGTTATTGAAAATTGACTCGTCGACATCCGTCAACAGCGAGGTCAATTGAGCGTTTCCGTGGACCGAACCATCCTGCTGGTCGGTTACCGTCAAGTCACCAATGGGGTCGGCAAGACGGTTGGGGTCTACATTGCGAACCACTTCCCAAGCGCCGTTGGGCATGGTGATGTCCATCGCTCCGCCGGCAAGGCCCCCGTAAACCGGAGGTGTGTATTTGGCGAGACGTCCGTTGTCAAAGCCGAACATCATGCTGCGAACGAATTGCATCAGCGTTGTTTTGCCGGCTTCGTTGTAGCCATGAAAGACCGTCATGTCGCTGGAAAGGTTGTCGACATCGAGACCTTTCCAGACGCCAAATCCATCGACGTGCAAATTATTGATTTTCACCGCAAACTCCTTTGTCTGGTGATGGCTGATCAATCATTGAACTCAGCCGAGTGTGTTTGTTAGAGGGTCGTGTCCGCGTTGACTTCTTTGATATCTTTGTGGGCTGCCAAGTAGTTGACGCCGATCATCGCGGATTTTCTCAGGATTGCTTCTCGGCGATCCCGAGAGATGTGAGCGGCCGAAGCCATCACGTCTCCTTTGACGGAGTGGGGCATGTAATCGTGGAGATTGATTTTGAGTGATTCGTCGCTCTGGTAGCGGCCAACGACTCGAAGAAACTCGCCTAAAATCGTATCTTCCTCGTACCATTCGATCGGAAGCGATTTGGGGGTTTCAATGTTTACACTTGTTGACCAGAGACCTTTATCGCCGCGGCCAAACTCGTCGCGAAGCCATTCAAGAATTTCATCCGCCCAGCCTTCCTTGCGGATGCGAGGATTGAATTCGCCATCGGTCGCCAGGAACCAGCGCGAAAGAATGATTTGATCCGTCGTGTCAGCAATGACTTTCAGGGCCCGATCGGTGAGTGCTTCTTTGAGTTCTTTCTTGTTGACGTTTTCCGCGATGGCGATTTTCTGAGGCAACCAACGGACACGATCCGATTGAACGGCTTGGATTTTGAATTTCCCATTGGAATCGACGCGGACATAGTTGAATCCGTGGGGACCCGATTCTTTGGGAGTGCGACCCTGAGTCGTGCCCGGCCAAGAGATGTGGCTGCCGGCGCGGTCGAGGCGTGTTGGTTTGTGTTTACCACCCATGGCCCAGTAATGGATGCCGTCTGCAACAAGGTTGGCCGATTCCATCTCTCCGTAGGTGAGTGCAATGTTCACGGTGTTTTGTCGGTGTCCGGCGGCGAAGTGATCCCCGTTTCTACGCTTGGGATCGAAACCTGCACCCATGATGGTGGCGATGGGAACTCCATTGCGAAGGTGTTCGGCTTCTTCCACGATGCCGGTTGAAAACGTAACAACGTTGTCGGGCAGTTGGATTGAGCTGGGCCAGCGATCGGGATGATCGGTTTCTCCGGCGCACCAGTAGATGTGAGTTCCGTTTTCTGCCAGTCGTTGAAAGTTGTTCAGGAGGAAGGCCGGTGCGCGAGCGGATCCGGAGTCGTGATCAAACAGGTCGCCAGAGAGGAGTACAAAATCGACTCGCTCGGTCATGGCGAAATCAAAGACTCGCTGCGCCGATTCATAGGGAGCGCTGGCCAGCGTCTCTAGAAGGTGCTTGGGGATTTCCGGCAGGCCGCAGATAGGGCGGTCCAAATGGAAATCGGAAGCGTGAATGAATTTGAGGGATTCGGACATCAGGGCTCTCCTTTGCACCTGCATGCATGAAATTGAATGCCGCAAGCTTATCCCATCGATGTTGCTGAACAAACATCACCTTGAAAGGGCGGGTTGATCTACTGGGTTTCGGGATGCTGTGCTAGCATGCCCAAGGTGCTCGACGGGGGCTGACTTTTAGTGAAACACTCGTTTAGTCTTCCTGTCGGCGTCCTTCGGCGGGTTGGAAATTTCTGATTTAAACCGCTTTTTATCGTTCAAAAGCAGGACTTTTCGGCTGATTTGAGCATGATGGGGCGGCGTGAGGCTGTGAGTATCTTTCGAGTGGGGCATTTCGGGCGTCGTTGAGGTTGCAACAGTTGCCGCAGTCGTCGATTTCTGAACGGTTGCCAGTCCAGCTACGGATTTTTCATAGGCTCTACAGAATCGTGCTGCGGTGATTCTTGACCGCCGGAGGCTCTGAATTGAGGGGCTCGCGGTTATCTGGTGGTGGCTTGGTTTGAGTTTTTATATTTGTTTAGAGAACGGGATTCAGCGTGAAATTTGAGGCCAATTTCATTTTTGTGGTATGTCAGGCGGGCGCCGAAGCGACCTTGCGTGAAGAGATTTTGACAAACCACCCGGAACTTCGCTTGGCCTATTCTCGGCCGGGGTTTGTGACGTTTAAGTGCGATCCTGAAAACAGGCCCGCCGAGCGGTTCCATTTAAAATCAGTGCTCGCTCGGAGCTACGGTTGGTCGCTGGGGAAAGCCACCGGGAATGACGGCCGCGAGTTGGTGAAGCAGATCGTGGCTCAAGACGCGGCCAAGGAAGCGGCGTCGCTCCATGTTTGGGAGCGTGATCGTCGGCTTCCCGGAGCCGGTGGTTTCGAGCCTGGGGTTTCCGTTTTAGCAAATCAGGTTGGCCAAGAGATCGTGGCAGAGATTTCGGGTGTTGATGCTACGCGATTGAATCGAGTGGTGAATCCGGACGAGATGGTGTTCGATGTCTGTCTGGTGGAGCCCAATGAGTGGTGGTTTGGTTATCACTTTGCGACCGGCGTGGCGATGCGGTGGCCCGGCGGTTGTCCGATCTTTGACACGTCTACAGAAGTCATCAGTCGAGCCTACTTCAAGCTCAAGGAAGGGCTGCTGTGGTCGGGGTTGCCGGTGGAAGCCGGTGATGTCTGCGCCGAGATCGGCAGTTCACCGGGTGGCGCGTGTCAGCTGTTGCTGGAGAAAGACTGTCGCGTGATCGCGGTCGATCCGGCGGAGCTGGAAGAAGACATCGCCATGCATGAGAATTTGACTCACATTCGTCGCCGTGGTCATGAGGTGAAGCGGCGCGACTTTCGCGAAGCCAAGTGGTTGTTCGCGGATATCAGTATGGTTCCCGGTTACACGTTAGATACGGTGTCGGCGATCGTTGAGCACGAGTCCGTGAACGTGAAAGGAATGTTGCTGACGTTGAAGCTAACGGACTGGAAATTGACGGGTTCGGTTTCGGATTGGATGTCCCGAGTTCGCTCGTTGGGATTCAAGCACGTCCGTGTCCGCCAGTTGGCGTTTAATCGGAAAGAGTTGTGTCTGTTTGCAGCGAAGGACCGGTATCTGCTGCGAGCGGGTAAGAAGTGATTTGGGCGTGTACAAAAAAAAGCGACCCGAGCTGATGATGCCCGAGTCGCTTAATTATTCAGACCAGAATACTTCCTGGGTTGAAAACGTCGACGCAAGGGGTTGCGTCTAGCTTCTCAACCTTAGTTGCATCCGCAACCGCAAGAAGAAGCAGCTGAGCGGCATCCGCAACCTGCGAACAGGCCACGAACTCGGCTGATGAGTCCGCGAAGGACGCCACCGCGTGATCCGCATCCGCAACCAGCACCAGCAGCACCGAGGCCGCCACCACCGAGGATTCCGCCAGCGTTTCCGCCGAGGATTCCAGCACCAGCACCAGCAAAGCCAGCGTCAGAAGCACCGAAGCCACCGTCAACGATAGCTCCACCACCGATTGCGTTTCCGCAAGCGTCGATTGAAACAGCTGGGGCAGCTTGAACAGTTACAGGAACTTGCTCTTCGATAGTGCGTGGAACGCAAACGTTTACAGTGTAAGGAACTTGTCGGCAGACAGTGCGAGGACGTCGAACTGTCTGTGTTGAAGTTACAGGAACACATACAGTGTAAGGAACCTGACGACTACGAGTTTGTGTAGTCATGCGAGTTACTTGAACAGGAACCTGACGCTGACGCGTCTCAGTAACTGTAGTTGTAACTTGGTGAGGAACCTGACGAGTACGGCACTGATTAACCATCTTTGTGACGCAGTAAGGGACCTGACGAGTCCGTGTTTCAGCAACCATCTCTGTAACTTTCTGAGCAACCTTACGGTTACGAGTTTGTGAAACCATACGAGTGGTGCAAACTGGAACCTGGCGGCTCTTAGTTTCGCAAACCATGCGAGTTACGCAGTAGTTTTCGACTCGTGACTTCTGCTCAGAAACCATTCGTGTAACGTTGTAGTTTACAACGTGTGACTTTGGCTCGCAAACGTAAGTTGTTTCCGTGTAAGGAATCTGACGTGTACGAGTTTCGCAACGATGGCTAGTTACAGTGTAAGGAACCTGCTTGCAGCGAGTTTCGCAACGGTGGCTAGTTACAGTGTAAGGAACTTGCTGAGAGTTAGTCTCGCAACGGTACTTAGTAACTTGCTTAGTTTCCTGAGTAGGAACCCAAACCTTCTTGCACACAGTGCGATCAGGAGTGCGACATGTGATCGTAGTTTCACATGATGAGCAACCGCAATCAGCTGCAGGAGCAGGAGCGGCACAGCCACAATCTGAAGCAGCACCAGCGCCACCAAGACGAGACAGCAGTCCGCCGCCACGGTTTCCAAGAAGACCACCGCCTCCAAGGATTCCAGCACCAGCACTGGCAGCACCAGCAGCACCGTTAACAGTGCGAGTGGTAGTCTGGCCAGGAATAACCTGAGTCTCAGTTCGGTAGAAACCACCGTTAACAACTACGTTCTCAGTGTAAGGAACACGAGTCTGTGAAGTAACAGTGCGGTAGCGAGTTTCAGTTACAGGAACGCGAACCGTCTCGTTGACAGTACGAGTGCGAGTTTCTGTTACAGGGATGCGAACTTGGTAGTTCTCAGTTCGTGTCTTCTGAACAGTAACAGGGCGGCGAGTCATGGTAGTGACAGTACGCTGCTTAGTTTCTGTAACAGGACGCTGAACTGTGTAGTTTACTGTACGCTGCTTTGTCTCACGAACAGGACGCTGAACTGTGTAGTTCTCTGTTCGGTAAGAAGTTTCGCGGACAGGAACCTGAACAGTGTAAGGCTGATCAACGAAGATTGTCTTGCAGACAGGTCGCTGAACAGTGTAGTTTTCGTTGCGGTAGCGAGTTTCCTTAACAGGAACCTGAACGGTGTACCGCTCAGAACGCATTACCGTAGACGTTTTAGGAACTTGAACTGTGTAGTTCTCAGTTCGGTTGACTGTTTCTTGTACAGGAACTTGAACTGTGTAGTTCTCAGTTCTGTATCGTGTCTCTTGACGATTTGAAGTTACAGGAACTTCAACGTTGTCGTAGACAGTTTCGTTAACAGTACGGTAGCGAGTAACTTGCTGTTGCTCGTTAACAACGCGACGTACAGTTCTCATAACGGTGTAGCTACAGCCACAGCCTCCACCATCAGCCACTACAGCTGCGGGGGCTGCTGTGCCAACAGTGTCGAAGCTCGCGCCACCACAACATTGACCCCAGCTGAAGCTGGCAGAGACAGCTGCAGCAATAAATGCTGCAGAAGTCAGCAGACTTCTAACCAATTTCATCGTAAACTCTCCAAAATATTACTGACGTTTCAAACCTTGCAGGTGGCACCTGGTCGGGCGAATTCTTCGCTTTGCCAACCCAATAGCTCCTGAAACACTCGACTGGGAATGAGGCTGTCAACTTATTTGCCACCATTCCGAAATCAGCCCTGAGTTTGCAAATCATCCAAATTGATTTGACTGAGTGTTTCAGTTGCTTTCGGTAATCTCGGTGGCTTAAGCAGTCCAGGTTGACTCGATAGCAGTTCTGGATCAAGAAAGATGAAATCGGTGCGTAAGTTATGATGGTTGCAACGGTTGATTCAATTGAGGAACGATTCTGTGAGAGCTGTTACTGCCGACGCGGTCTGCTATCAGGCGTTCAGCACAGAGAAGTGAGACCTTAGTTTTCTATCCGGAATTGATTTGCAGCTTGGAAAATGTGGGGTCGCCAATAGGAACCAAGTCCTAAAGAGAGTGGCTGGCTTACCTGAGAGCTGGGGTTTAGGAAATAAGAACCTTTTCCAAGTTGGCAAACCGCCCCTGTAGTAAAGGAAATGGGGGACAGTGAGTTCTTAATCTCTGGGGAAAAGGGGCACGAAGGCCGGATGAGGGATTTGGGTAGAAATCCCCGTGTAGGAAAGAAGGACCTGTTCTCGCTTCGGTTCTTTCTCAGAAGGAGAAGCCGAAGTGAAGCTGAGCGGGGTGAAGCTGATTCGGTTGCTTTAAGCAGGCTCGAATTTGGAGGCAGACCGGTTCGTCGAAGAACAGCTTTATGCTGCTTTTGGGAGCGATTGGCTCTCGATCTGCTCTGGCGAGGTATTTTCCTCTGATGAGGCTTCTTCTTTACGCTGGGCCCCAATTTCTTTGATCACGGCCAAGATTTGCTGATCCAGCAGGTCCAGTTGATCGATAGCCCCTTGCTGTTGCTGGAGCAATTCTTCCATCTCGGCGGAGGCTTCTGCAGGCAATCGAGATTCAGATTCGGACATGGGTACCGGTAGATAAGCCAAAAGAGGAAGCCATTGGCTGTCTTATCGGTAAATTAGGGCTCAATCGTGACAAACAGCCAACAATAGGCCTCGGGTGGTCCAGGAAATCTGTAGCGGTCCGGAAAAATGCAGGAATCCGGACAAAAAACAGGTTTCCACTGGTTTCCACTGGACAATGGAATCGATCACTTTCTATAATCCTCGACCCCCGAGGTTTTGCGCAGAAGTTGTTGTTTTGGTTCGCTTCGCGTTGCGCACGAAGCCATTTTCTTCGTTTTTACATAAAGGAACGCGGATGATTCAGTTAGGTTTGGAGAAACAATGGTAAAGCTGCTGGTACGTGAAAAAGAGTCAATTCAGGAAGCCGTTAGAAGATTTAGAAAGCTTGTCGAGCGAAGTGGCATCAAAAAAGAGATGCGCCGCCGCGAGTACTATGAAAAGCCCAGCGAAACAAAACGACGTGCTCGCCTGAGAGCAGAGCGTCGATCCAAGCGAAACCGAATGCTCGCTAACCGTCGCTAGTCGACAACCATTCTGTAGTACATTTAAAAGCACTTGCCTGATCGCAAGTGCTTTTGTTTTTTCTAGATTTGCCTTTTCTAGATGTCAAAAGAACCCAATCCCTTTAGCCCGCCGGCCAGTTCTTCACCTGACACCGGTCCCGCCAAAAAGAAATCGGGATGGATCACCGTACTGAAGTTTCTGATTTCTTTTGCTCTGTTGGGATGGCTGTTCTACTCTCGCTACGAACAGTTTGAGACGTTTTGGCATCAAGAGAAAAATCTCTGGTGGCTGTTGGCGGCTCAGGTCACGATGGTGCTGGCCTTTATGTTCAGCTACATCCGCTGGAGGCAGTTGGCCCACGCCATTCGCTTGGAGCTGACAATTCCCCAAGCGATCCGTCTGGGACTGATCGGATCCTTTTTTAACGTGATTGCCTTCGGTGTGGTGGGTGGCGATTCGCTGCGAGCCTTCTATGTCGCTCGGGAGAAAAAAGACCGCATCCCCGAAGCCATTCTGAGCGTTTTCCTTGATCGAGTGATTGGGCTGTTGGTGATGCTGGGCTTCGCAGGCATCGCTTGGCGATTCAACGTCTACTTCCTGACCGGCGACGTGCAGCTAGAAGAAAAGCAGCTGGCCATCGCGTCGATCTGCAACACGGCCGGGATTCTGAGCATTTGCGGATTTCTGGGTCTGTTCTCGTTCGTTTTTTTCCCCAGCATCCGCTCGTGGCCGATTTTCACTCCTTTTGAGCGTCTTCCCAAAATCGGCGATCTGGTTCGACGGGGAATGGACGCCGCGGCACTTTACAGTGAGCGGAAGCGGGTGATTGGAACGGCCATCTTTTTGAGTATTTGTACGAACCTTTTGTTTGCCGCGACAATCTGGCTGGTGTCCAACGCGGTATCCACGCAGCATCCAAGCTTTCTCGAGCACGGAGTTATTTCTCCGATTTGTATGGTTGCGAATTCTATTCCGCTCCCCGGAGGAGTCGGAGGAATGGAAGTGGCGCTGTCGACGATGTACGAGAGTTATCAGGCCACAGGTGGTCTGATTGTGGCTCTTTGCTTTAGGATTTGCATCCTGCTGGTGTCGCTGCTGGGCTGGTTTGTGTGGCTTCGCTACGCCAGCGAAGTGCCCACTGAAAATCAGTGAGGCCGCCCCAGTCAGGCGGGCTCTGGCAATGGGGGCTTTGACCGGGAAACCCTAAAATCGGGCAAAATGTCTCGTGGTCAAGGAAAACCAAAAATTTGCCGAAAGACCTATTTTGGCAACTGGCGGGTTTTGATAAAATCCGCCCATCACATAATACCTGGTGGTGTAATGGTAACACTACGGTTTTTGGTACCGTCATTCTAGGTTCGAGTCCTAGCCGGGTAATTTTGCTTTCCCTGTCAATTTCTTTTGACAGTTCCCCCCGTTCTGAGAGGGGGAATGCTCGAAAAACGTCGGTTTTAGCCAATCGATTTTCGGTCGCTTGTTAAACTGGACCTTTTGTAGAATCCGCATTTCTTTCTCATAACGAAAATGCTCATCGAGTTCCGTTGCAGTACTTCCATTGGGTCTGTGGTTTGTGGTCAGCGAATGACCGCGGACTCGGCCGACGCCGGTTTGATGGTAACCTGCCCTCGCTGCCACCGAGACTGTGAAGTCCCGAAATTAAATTCCGTTTCAAAGCCAGTCCAGCCCGCGGCAGCGGATGAACAACGATCGGCAGCAAGCCGTCCAGCGCCTGCGGCACCCACGGCGCCCAAGAAGCGTCGTAAAACGTCGGCCAGAAACAAACGCTGTCCCAAGTGTGGCGATTTCTTAGACGATCAAGCGAAATGCATGGGTTGCGGTTACGTCGATCTCGCCGTGGCCAGTCGCGACGTGTCGCTGGACGAAATGGAAATGCAACCCGCCGGGATGATGTTGTGGATCTCCAAGATCTTTTCTCAGGGCGTACCCGTCAAAACCTTTGTCTGGTTTAGCCATGTGGCGTTGTCGGGATTTGCGTTCCTCATGTTTCCGTTCTGCCTGATCGTGGTGGGGGGATTGCTGGGAGGCTTTTTGCTGCTGATGTTCTTTTTGATGTGTCTCGTTTATTTTGGCTTTGCCTTCAAAGGTCATCAGTTTTTGCGTGATGGAAACGCGCAGTTGGCGTGGTTTCAAAAACCATTTTGGGAAGGCATCCTGATGTGGTGTCGGTTTCGCAATTGGCAGGGCTTCGACAATAAGACCCGCGATCGGCCGAGCCTCAATCTGCGGAACCAGCCCATCACCGATGAAGTCCTCGCCAAATCGAGGGCTCTCAAGGATGCGAGAATCGTTGATCTGGAAGGAACCAAAGTTACCGACGAATGCCTGCTACCGATGTATCGGATGAAGCGCATGCAATGCTTGGTTCTGAAAGACACGGCGGTCACTCATTTGGGAGTCACCCGGTTGCAGCAGTCAGTGCCCCATCTGTGGATCTGGTATTGATGTCAGAAAATGGTTATCGCTTGTTGGATTTTGGATCCGGCAAGAAATTGGAACAGTTTGGGAACCGAATCGTGCAGCGCGAAAGTCCCTCCGTCGGAAACATGTTGCCCGCGATGGCCCTGTCTCGGTGGAAGTCCGACGGCTCGTTTTCTGTGGAGGATAAATCGTGGGATTCAACGGCTGAACCATGGGAGTGTCAGCTTGGCGAGATCCGGTTTGAGCTACAGCAAACACAGACGGGTCAGGTGGGAGTGTTTCCCGAACAGGCGGTGAACTGGAAGTGGATTGATGAACATGCCCAATGGCTCAAGGGTAAGAAGGCGATCAACCTGTTTGCCTATACCGGTGGAACAACGATTGCGTTGGCTCGAGCGGGAGCCCAAGTCGTGCATGTCGATTCGGCTCGCAGTGTGGTGAATTGGGCCAGACGAAATGCAGAGCGAAACGAAGCGGCGGAGCTGCCCATCCGCTGGATCGTGGAAGACGCCATGACGTTTCTGAATCGGGAACTGCGTCGCGGAAATCAGTACGATATTTTTGTGGCCGACCCGCCTTCGTTTGGACGTGGCACAAAAAAAGAGACGTGGAAATTCGATCAGAATATCGAGCTCCTGTTGGATTTGGCGTCGCAGTTGTGCGCGGATCCAACGTTGGTGTTGGTCAGCGGTCACACCCCCGGTTGGGACGGTCGCCGCTTGCAACGCTTGTTGATGAAGAGCTTTGCGGGGGGCGGCAGTAAGGGTGTTGAATCCGGCGGGCTTGGGATTGAATGTGTCGATGGGAGGGAGCTACCTTCAGGCTGCTACGCAAGACTTGATCGGAGTAAATTATGGAACCGATAACGAGTTCGCAAAATTCGCGAATCAAGCGACTGTTGAAACTGCATACCTCTCGCGGTCGGCAACAACAGGGCAGGGTGGTTGTGTTTGGGGAACGTGAAGTCCTCAGAGCGATCGAGAGCGGTATTGAGCCGGATGAACTGTTCGTGGATGCGGACTCGGCTGACGAGCTCAGCGACTCGCTGGCTCGATTCAATAAGTCCATCTACTCGCTGCCTGCCGATCTATTTGCAAAAGTTCGCTTTGGGGGACGAGATGGCGTGATCATGACTGCCAGCCGCCCTCAGTCAGACCTCAGTCAATTGTCGTTCGCACGAACCGACGGTAGGGCTCCGCTGATCGGAATTGTAGAAGCCGTTGAAAAACCGGGGAACTTGGGCGCGATGATGCGAACGGCGGATGGGGCGGGTTTGGATGCTCTGATCGTCTGCGATGCGATCACCGATTGGTACCATCCAAACTCGATCCGATCGAGTCTGGGTGCCTGTTTCTCGCTGGACGGATGTGTTTCCAGCAACGAGTTGGTACAGCAGTGGTTGGCGGAGGGAGAGTTCGAAGTGTTTTTGGCGGCGTTGTCCGAGGAGAGTACATCGCTGTTTGACATGCGTTTTGATCCCGATCGGCCGACGGCCATCGTGCTGGGCAACGAAGCGGCAGGTTTGTCAGCTGCATGGACGGACCAACCGTACGCAAAGATCACCATTCCGATGCATGGAATCTCGGACAGTCTTAACGTTTCCACAAGCGCCGCGATCTTGTTTTACGAAGCCGTAAGGCAACGGAAAACTGGCAAAGCAAGATAGATCGTTCCAACGGCAGCTACGTTGAGAATCGCCCGACTCGATAAAAATTCACAGTGACGGTCCGAGTTCCATGATGGTTGGCGTGCTGATGGACGGACGCCTTAGCCGGTCATTGTAGAGCTAACGCCATCTTTCTGAAGCGTTGCCGGAAGACGAATGATTTTCGCGTCTTCAGTTGCGGAGGGCTTCATGAAGTGGAACAAACCAAGGAAGACCGCACCCCAAAAAATCACAAAGGCGATGATGGTCCCAAGGTGGGTCCGGCTGAAGTGGTTGTTGGTAGCCGAGATCAGATAAGTCGGCGTGACAGAACTATCGTCTGATTTGATGTTGAACCGAATCAGTTCCGTACTGTCCCCAGAGTATTGCTTCATAAAGTCGTAGCCCAGATCAAAACTGATTTGGGCTTCGGGGCGTGAGGCAGACGTTTTGTAACCGGGAACCGTGATGCTGGAATTGCCCATGTCAAAATCAGCACCCGAACCAATCTCTACTTTCAGTGACGAGAGGTTGAGTTGTGAGTCGCTTTGAAGCTCATCGATTTCGACGAACAGCGAAAGCTCATTGACGGACTGAAGCCCTTGTTTGTCAAGAAACGTCCAAAGCTCACCAGTGGTCATCTCAATGCATTTGTTATGACCCGCATTGCGGAGTGCAAGACAGTCACTACCCAGCTTGGAAAGGCAGGGCAGACAATCAAAATCGCCGGCTGCGACAGCCGCGTTTTGGTCGATAATGATTTCCTGCGACCAAGCAGTGGGTGACCAGACTAGCGCAGACCAAATGAAGATTGCTGCGAATAAGCTGCCCTTCCTCGCCTTGTCCATATTTGCCGTTTCCATGATTGCACGCTCTAGGTGAGTACCAATGGTATCTTATTGTGCCGAAAATTCAAAGTAATTGACGTAACTTTCATCTAATTTCAACATTAGAGTCCTGCAAAGTTGGCATTTTAGGCAACAAATAGCTTGACTTTCCTTATCTTGCATCGTCGTAAAGAATCTCCAACCCAACTTGGCTCTGCAAAGGTGTTCTGCTCGTTAGAATCGGCAGGGTCACCAGTCGCAGCAAATCAGTGAATGAGTAACGGTGCAGCTTACGGGCGGAAGTCACCACAGGTTCTCTTACTAAACCGAATTTCCCCCTTTTCGCCACGCTCTCGCTGAAAAACCACTCTTCCGCGGCAAAGAACTTTTCGTCGAATCCCCCAAAATCGTCAAAATCACGTTTCTTGCAAAACATGAAACAGCCCGCAGCACGTCCGGCAATGCACTGCCACAGCAACCGGACGCCATAATAAAGCAGTAATTTTTTCCACGCGACTTTTGGTTGTTCCGGAATTGAAACGTGCGCACCCCCGCCAGCGTAGCCTTGAGCCAGTAGGTCCAATGCGCCAGCAAGTGTCGCGGGAGGCAGTTGAGTGTCCGCATCCAAAAAGAACAGCCAAGGAGAATCCGCGGCGTTGGCTCCCGCATTTCGAACGGCCCCGATATTTCGAAGTTTCACATCAACGACTTGGCAGCCATGAGCCACCGCGATGGAGCCTGTCGCGTCGGAAGAGTCATCATTGGCGACAATAATCCGGGCATCGGTTAACTCCAGCGTCTCTATCGTCTGTTTTAGCGTTTGCAACGTCAGTGGAAGTTCCGCTTCCTCGTTGTGGGCTGGGATGACGATACAGACGGGCTGCCAGCAGGTTCTGTGTTTGCCCCAAGTTTTCTTGTTTGGCGGTTGGGATTCGGTAGGCAGTTTTACATTCCCGAAAAGGACTTTTAAGAATACCAGTCTCAAACTGCACGCCGATGGCGACGCATCAATCCAAATCCACCGATCAGGAGGAGGATTCCCGCTGAAGCGGGTTCTGGAACCGAAACTGAGGACGCTTGGAAATCGAATATAGCACGATTTGAAATGAACTTCAGCGAATGCTGCCCTGAAAAGGGTTTACCGAGGCATTTGCATGACGATTTTTGGGCAAGGCTCAGTTCTTTGGCCACGTTTTCTGGGAGGATTGTCGGCTTCAGCATCCAATTCCGGATGCGATTGCCAGTCGGAACTGCAGAATCATCCATGCCAACGATGATGCGCTTCGGTCAAGTCCGCCGTTTCAATCGGTGCGAGCCGCGAAAAATGAGTTTGCAGGGACTGCGTTTCGCTGTCGACGCAGGGGACGGTCAAACCTTTTTAGGTTGCTTTTGGAAAACCGCTGATACGGATACAATCGGGACAAAAGGATTTTTAAAAATACCCAATTGTCGTGGTTGAATTGGACTAAAAAATGTCCTTGCAGTCCACGTGCTTTATCGACGACGCTATTAAAAAGGCAAAGAGGTTCGCCGAATTTGCCAGCCCGTCTTGGTGATTTTGCGGAGCAGGAAATGAACGATGTGTTGGCTGTGATTCTTGCCGGTGGAAAAGGTTCTCGCTTGGAGCCACTTACTCGTGACCGAGCCAAACCTGCGGTGCCTTTTGGCGGTGGATATCGGATCATTGATTTTGCTCTTTCCAATTGCATCAACAGCGGATTGAGAAAAGTCTTGGTGCTCACTCAGTACAAAGCCGGCAGTCTGGACCGACATGTGAATTCAGGTTGGCGTCGGTTCTTTTGCCGCGAGTTAGGCGAGTACATTGACATCGTGCCGCCTCAGCAACGCATCGACGAGCACTGGTACCAAGGGACAGCCGACGCGGTCTACCAAAACATCTACTCGATTGAAAAAGAGAACCCAGAAAAAGTTTTGATTCTCGCGGGCGACCACATCTACCGCATGAACTATCGTGCGATGGTCGATCATCACGATGCAACCGGAGCGGATCTAACGATCGCCGCCTTGCAAGTTGACCCGGTTGCCGCCCGTGGATTTGGCGTCATGCAGGTCGATGCGGACGGTCGCGTCGTCGGTTTCGAAGAAAAACCCGATAACCCCAAAACGATTCCCGGTGTGCCGGGTCAATGTCTGGCGAGTATGGGGATTTATGTTTTCTCGTCACGATTTTTGTACGAGCAACTTCTCAACGACGCCAATCAGAAATCCAGTGCGCGGGACTTTGGCAAAAATATTATTCCCTCTGTTATCGAATCGCACAAAGTCGTTTCGTTTCCGTTTCAAGATGAAAGCGGATCCGGAGAGCCCTATTGGCGTGACGTGGGAACCATTGATTCGTTTTACGAAGCCAATATGGATCTGATCAGTGTGGAGCCCAAGTTGAACTTGTACGACTACGATTGGCCAATTCGTACGCATCAGGAAATTTATCCGCCACCGAAGTTTGTGTTTGGCGGTGAAGACTCAGGGCGGGTCGGAATGGCGACGGATTCCATTGTTTGCCCCGGCAGCATTATTTCCGGAGGCAATGTGGATCGCTGCGTGATCAGTCCGCAAGTTCGCATCAATAGTTTTGCCTCCGTCGAAGATTCGATTTTGTTCGACAAAGTGGAGGTCGGTCGTTACGCGAAAATTCGCAAAGCGATCATCGATAAGGGCGTCAAGATTCCGCCTGGGGTTGAGATAGGATTTGATCCCGAGCTCGATCGTCGCCGCGGTTTGATGGTTTCCGATTCGGGAATTGTCGTGATCGGAAAAGGCATGCCAATCGCCAGTTTAGACTCAGAAACCAAACGAACCCAAACGGTTCCCAGTCCTCACATGAGCAAAAGCATTCGGGTGCAACGCTAACTGGTGCTGGCGGGTTGCTGATTTGTTAGAGCTCTGACTTTGCTCTGGCGACAAATTCTTGGACCCGTTGGTGGTCTTTGACCCGCGGAGCGCTTTCGACACCACTGGCCGTGTCGACTCCATCGGGTTGGCAGCTTTCAATGGCTTGGACTACGTTTTCAGGCGTTAAACCGCCTGCCAGCCAGAGCGGGCGCGGAAACGATAATTCGGCGAGGACTTGCCATGGGAGTGTTTTGCCGGTTCCGCCATAGGCATGACTGGAAGCCGCATCCAGTAAGATGATGTCGGCGCCGCAATCTCTCCACTGCCCCGCTTCAGCAATCCCTTGGTCCCAATTGTTATCCTGAATTCGAACCGCTCGGATTAACTGAACGTCGGGAAGGGCCTTTTTGATGTCGGTCCCAAAATTGGGCTGTTCATCGCCGTGAAGTTGAACAAAATCCAGACCCACTGTGTTGGCGATGTCGACGATTTGGTCTTGGGGCGCGTTCACGAAAACTCCGGCGGCGGAAATTTTCCCGGCCACCGAATCAACGATGGAGCGGGCAGCTGCAGGAGAAATAAACCTTTTGCCCTTTTCATAAAAGTTCAGCCCCATAACATCGGCGCCAGAGTCGACGCAGTTCATGGCGTCTTCAACGCGCGTGATGCCGCAAATTTTTGTGGTAACTGAAGCCATGATTTATTGAATTGAAAAGACCTGATACAAAACATACTTTAACGACAAATGGAGATTCAGAGACAGCGTGACCGGCCCAATTCCTGATTTTGATTCTGTCGGACTGAATCGATCTCCCATTTTATCCGCAGCACAACGATTGCCTGTCATGGTTTGTGGCATTCCCGGTGTGTCCGGATTCAATCTGTTCCACTGGCTGCGGCGACGGTATGGCGATGGCGTGATCGGCCACCGTCCGACCCGCAACTGGCGCTTGACGGGCGAAGGCGTTTGGGGACACGATCTGTCGGAGACCGATGCGCTGCGAAAGCTGTTGGCCGAGCGCGAGATTCAAACCGTGATTAACTGCGGCGGAAGTTGTGCGCTGAAGGCCTGCGAGTGCGATCCCGATATGGCGACGAAATTGAACGTCACGAATGTTGAGTGCTTGCTGGATGCGTTGGAGGGAACACCCGTTCGATTGATTCATCTTTCCATTGATCTGGTTTATTCTGGAGAAGGGCAGGGGGGCTACATCGAAACCGACGCTCCCGATCCGGTGACCGTCTACGGGAAAACGATGGTTCAGGCCGAGGAATTGGTGCTTTCTCGACGACCGGATTCCTGTGTGCTGCGGATCTCGCTGCCCATGGGGGTCAGCTTCAACGGGCATGCCGGTGCGATCGACTGGATCCAATCGCGGTTCGCCAAGGGCCGGCCCGCGACGCTGTACTTTGATGAAGTCCGCACGCCGACCTACGTCGATTGCCTCAACGAAGTGATTGAGGAAGTTGCCGTGAGCCATTTGAGCGGGATTTATCATGCCGGCGGGCCTCGACGCCTGTCGCTCTATCAGATCGCGCAGATCGTCAATCGCGTTGGCGGATACGATCCTGATTTGCTCATCGGCTGTCCGCGCATTGAAGCCGGTCCCATGCCGCCTCGCGCCGGTAACGTGACAATGGATTCAACGAAACTGGAGCTTGCTTTGCAGCGATCACCCTTTGCAGCATGGCCATTGATGGACGAACTTTCACCATCGCTGGATGACAGGGAGTGGCACTACCAAAGACCCTCCAGCGAAACTGGCGAGGAAGTGATCAGGACACTTCTTTATCGCCGTCCGAGCCGATAAGCGAAGCATGTGCTGTAAAAATGGGACAATTAGAGCTAATTTGGCTGCCTGCTTAATGCGATTAGCCGTTAATATTCGTTACTTTCGTGCTTTGTCAGACAAAATGAAATCGGGAACGTTGAATGGGTGTCATTTGGCGGTACAATTTAGCCGAGAAGGAGGGGTGGATCCCTCCCTTTTATCTCCTCACCTCAGTTGCCGAATTTTGTGATGGATTCCAATTCTACGTGGAGCTTGAATTTGGGTCGGTGGATAGGGATTCCTGTTCGCTTTCACGTCCTTCTGATTCTGTTTGTCGCGTTTATCTTTAGCGTCGACAGTGTCGCATTCCCCGCGGGTTTGCTGCTGACCGCTGCGGTCACGACCTTGGTTCTGCTGGCCAGTATCGTCATCCATGAGCTCGCACACGTTTTTGCGGTTCACAACATCGGTGGCAGCGCCAAAGAAATCGTTCTCATGCCGTGGGGCGGTTGTTCTCGATTTGAACTGCCGAACAAGAATTCGTTTCGAATCCTTGTGTACCTTGCCGGTCCGCTGGTCAATTTCACGATTTTCTTGTTTGGAGCTGCCCTATTGCTGCAGACCGATCAAGGCAGCCTTACTGAATTGATCCACCCGCTAAAACCCCATCGTTTTAGCGGCAGCCTCGTCTCGTTCATCGAAATTGCGACTTGGATTAATTTCCAATTGGCACTCGTCAACTTGATTCCTTGTTTCCCGTTTGATGGTGCCCAATTGACTCGCCATCTGTTTTCAGCGGTCGGACAAGACAAGCCCCGTATTCGTGTAGAGGCCTCTGTTCAAGTGCTAGGGACTGCAGTGGCTTTGTCCTTTATTGGTTTGTCGTGGTTGTTGCGAAGCCATCAGGTTGGCCCCGTTGAACCGATCTGGTTTTTCTTCTTCTCAGGTGGAATCGCCCTGTATTTTGGGGCTCGATACTCGTTTCAAGAGAACACCCGCGAAGACAGTGATTGGCATGAACCGGCCACCAGTGGCAATCGATTGTCCGATTCTTGGTCAGATTCCTCGTTCTTCGGTTTCGGAGAAAATGAAGAACCCGAGTACTCCAGTTGGCTGATCGAAAAGCAAGAAACGCGCATGCGAAACGAGATGGAACTTGAGCAACGCGAAATCGAAATGGCGGACAGGGTGTTGGAAAAGCTTCACCGCGAAGGCCAAGAGAGTCTCTCTGTCGAAGAGCGACGGTTGCTACAACGGGTCAGCGAAAGGCTTCGCCGCAAGCGTAAGCTTGATGTGATCGACTGATCGAGACCAGCAAGTCTAGGTCCACCTGCATAGCTGCGGGCTTCTCACCTCTGTCTGTTCTGTTCTGTCACGACGTCTCACTCAGGACACGTCTCGCTTGGATCCGCCAGCCAGCGTTAATCGTCGTATGCCGAACGATATCGTCGCCGTCTTCGTTGCCGAGAGGTCGTGTATTCACCTTCGACGAACCAGTAGCCGCCCAGAACTTTGTAGAGAATCAGAATCGCCAAAGCGCCTGCTGAGCCCACAAAGAATCCATGGAGGCTGATCGGTTCGATGGCTTTGTCGCCTGTCGCGGTGTATTGTAGGACCGCGCATCCGATAAGGGTTCCGGAAATGCCCATCAGGACAGTTGCAATCGCTCCACCGGGGTCTCTTCCAGGCATGACTGCTTTGGCAGCCAATCCGACGACGGTGCCAAACCCAATCCAAGTGAGGGCAAGGTTGCCGTAGAGAGCGAGATTTTCGAAGTCAAAGTCCATGGATCATTCCTAATCAGAGTAAGCAAATACTTACCGAATCAGGGAATTTGGATCAATGGCAGCCCAGTGGGTTGCTGCGACTGCTATCACTTCCGGTGGTGTTTTCCGGGTGATACAACGTGCGTCTCGAGCCGCAACTATCCGCTTTGAGCCGATTATCTGCGAGCGTTTTCGGGGGTCGAGATAAGCGGAGACTTGCGGAATTTTGGCTTGGGAGCTGGAACTGTCCTTTTCGGGGTCGCGCCCGTTTTCTGCTTTTGTTTGGGAGCAGGTCGCGCCGTCGCAGGTCGCTTGGACATCGAAACAGGTCGCGATCCGTGTCGCAAGAAGTGGTTGTAGAGGACCTCGCACTGTCGCTGCGTCAGCAATCCACAATCGACAGCCAGAACGCGGATGGAGGCACCCGTTTGCTCTTGCAGTCGAGCCAGACGATTGCAGTCATCCCGGTCGAGCAATTTTTCTTCAATGCCAATGTCCAGAAAACTGATTCTGCGTACCTTGGCAATATCCTGAAGGCGGGAGACCTGTTTAATGGTCAGGATGTTGTGCTTGATCGAGAGGGAGGCCAACGATCGTGTTGACTCCTGCTGAATTTTGACCAATCCACAGAATTGCTCGGGAGAGACAATTCGCTGTTCTACGAGATAGACGCCGAAACTAAGACTCATTCCAAACACCTGGAAAAAATATTGAAGATGTCTAAGTCATCGGAATCACTGGGTTGGAGTCTTCATTCGCTGGTGGCAGAACGCTATCAGTGAAACATCTGGAAAAGGACGGACCTTTGGTCTGGCCGGTCCTTTCCACACATTCGTTTCGATTTCGCCACGTTTGATGCGTTTTGGCAACAGTCGGATGTTCGTGCTGAATCAGTTGTGCCAGTCAGGCATTCTGTGACTGCCGGACGGGTTGAATATCTTTGGCAAAATAGAAGGAAGGTTCAGTCGCTCCCCGGAAATGTGGCATATTTTCAGTAAGCGTTACAGAACCCCCTTCACAGGCTCGACGCGCCTGGCAAATCCGCCTAGAGGAAATTTCAGATGAACCAAAATCACAAAAGAACTCAAAACTACGTTGATACCCAAGTCCAAGGGGCGCTGCTGAAGCGTATCGTCTTCCATTGGCTTGCTTTTTTCGCAGTCACTGCGATGGCGATCATCCTACTGCAAGCCCTGTTGGGCGGTCCCGATGAAGCCACACTGGGACAGCGAATCGTTAAAGAAGCCGGTGAGTTCACGCTCGTCGGTATCGTCATGGTTTGCCTGTTTCCTGCATTTTTGCTGGACACGGTCCGTTTCAGTAACCGCTTCGTTGGTCCTGTTGGACGCCTTCGTCGCCACTTGAAGCAGCTTGGAAAAGAAGAGAACACCGAGCATTGCAAATTCCGTGGCAACGACTTCTGGTCAGATATGGCTGACGAATACAACGCCGTCGCAGACCTCGTTGAAACGCAGAAAACCGAAATTGCTCGTCTCAAGGACCAACTGCAAAAGTCTGGCGTTGAGACTCGCTAGTCCATCCTTCCTTCCTATCGCCCAAACCCACATCCTTGAAGGAGCCACCAAAATGAGACGAATGAACCGCCGCCCAACGAATTCCCAACGGAAAGGCGCTGCAGTTGTCGAGTTCGCAGTTTGCCTACCCGTCATCCTGCTGATCGTTCTTGGATCGATCGAAGCATCCAGCATGTTGTTCTTGCGTCAAGCACTTGTGCAGTCTGCATACGAAGGTGCCAAAGTCGCAGTCCGACCAGGTAACACAACTGAACAAGCGGTCAACGCAGCCACTCAGGTTGCTAATGGTCGCAGTTTGGAAAATTTCACGATCCAAGTTGAGCCGCAAAATACGGACGATTTGGCTCCCGGTGAGATCATCACGGTTTCGATTTTCGCACCCGGAGATGAAAACAGCTTATTTCCCTTTGGTCCTTTCCTCAATCGTACCGTTTCCGCTTCGGCCACGATGGTGAAAGAGTAACACCCGCTACTTCCAAAAAAGAAAGCCTGCTTCCCGCCAAAATTTTTGAACCCACAGCCCAGGTAAATTTATGTTATACCATTCTCGCCAAAAATCCGTCGCAGCTCAGCAACGCGACGGAGCCATGTTGCCCATCATTGCTGTCGTCATGATCTTCCTGTTTATTGCCGCCTCTTTGGGTGTTGATATTGCTCGGATGCACGTGACACGAAGTGAATTGAGAACGGCAACTGACGCTGCTGCCCGAGCCGCTGTTGAGGCACTCGGACGCGAGCAAAATGCTGAAGCCGCCATTGATGCAGCCGTCGCCATCGCCAACATGAATCGCGTTGCCGGAATTGATCTGACGATTGAACGATCGGACGTTATTTTGGGAACCGCTGAACTGCAAGCCGACGGAACCTTTGCTTTCTCTGAAAATGCAGGTCGTGGCGGGATCCTGAACGCCGTTCGCGTCAACGGAAGAAGAACCGCTGACTCTCCTGATGGAAATGTTGGGCTCTTGTTTGGTCCCCTGTTTGGTGTGACCGATTTTGATCCTGTGCAAACCGCAGTCGCTGCTCGTAGTGACCGTGACATCGGTTTGGTGTTGGATGTTTCAAAATCGATGATAATCGACAACCGATTCGGCGCCCTCCAAAACGCTTTGGATGTATTCCTAGGCATTCTGGACGCCACCCCTCAAGACGAAGCCGTTGCCCTGACCGTTTACAGCACAACGGATCGACAGATCCAGCCGGTGACTCAAGACTTTGAGTTGGTTCGCAACGCGTTTGCTGCAGAGAGTCCTAATGGTAACACGGCCATCGGACGGGGCCTTGCCACGGGACTGGATTCGATTCAGAACGACCCCGGTTCACGACCTTTCGCACTGAAGTCGATGGTCGTGATGACCGACGGTCAGCACAACACTGGAGTTTCTCCGGACGTGATCGCGTTGGAAGCCGCTGCCCAAGGGATCACGGTTCACACCGTCACATTTAGCGATGGAGCCAACCAGGACTTGATGCGAGAAGTCGCCGAGAGCACAGGTGGAACTCACTTGCACGCTGAAACAAACGAAGAGTTGGTCGAAGCATTCGAATTGATTGCTCGTCAGTTAGCTGTTTTGTTGATCGAGTAGTCGATCGTTTCGCTGACACGCCCATCCAAAAATTTTAGACCGAGCCTAATATGAAAAATAATCGAAACGTAAAATCGAAACGTCGCGGTGCTTTGACCGTCGAAGTTGCAATCTGTCTTCCGATTCTATTTCTGACGATGTTTTCACTCTATGAGCTTTCCAGAGCCAACATGATTCGTCATGCGATTGAGAGTGCAGCCTATGAAGGAGCCAGAGTCGGTATTCTTCCCGGTACAACCGAGGAGCGGATTTTCGATTCAGCCGCGTTCATTTTGGGTTCCGTGGGTGTTAGTGATTTTGAAATCACAGTCACGCCAGAGGACTTTGGTCCGACGACTGAAAACGTGCGAGTCGATATCGCTGTTCCTTTCCGCGGAAACACGTCCATTCCGGCCTACGTTGTCGGCGATCCGACGTTTCGCGCCACTTGCGAATTGAGTCGCGAAGCGTTGTAAGGTTCGGCTCACAGGCCAACGCCAACAATTTAGAAACAAAAAAAGCCACCGTGTAAAAACGGTGGCTTTTTGTTTTTCAGACGCGTCCGATCTTAGTAGCGGTAGTGATCTGGCTTGTAAGGGCCTTCCACTGGAACGTTAATGTAGTCGGCTTGCTCTTGAGTCAGTTGAGTCAGCTTAACGCCGATTTTATCAAGGTGAAGTCGAGCCACTTCTTCGTCAAGAATCTTAGGAAGCATGTAAACTTCGACAGCGTACTTATCGTTGTCACGGTTCTCCCAAAGCTCCAGCTGTGCCAGAACTTGGTTGGTGAACGAAGTACTCATCACGAAGCTTGGGTGGCCTGTAGCACAACCAAGATTCACCAAGCGGCCTTTGGCCAGAATGATGATGCTGCGTCCAGAGTCTTTGAACGTGTAACGCTCAACGGCACCGATGTCCGCAGGCTTGATCTCGCTCTTCTCAGCTTTGCCAGCTTCGACTTGAGCTTCAACCCATGCGACGTCGATTTCAGTATCGAAGTGGCCGATGTTACAAAGGATTGCATCGTCAGGCATGTGGACCATGTGCTCGCCAAGGATGATGTCCTTGTTGCCCGTGGTGGTCACGTACAGACGACCTTCTTTGCAAGCCTCTTCCATGTTCGTGACTTCGAAACCTTCCATCGCAGCCTGAAGAGCGTTGATTGGATCGATCTCAGTAACGATCACGCGGCAGCCGTAGCTTCGCAGGCTGTGGGCACAGCCCTTACCAACATCGCCGTAGCCACAAACAACAGCGACTTTACCGGCCAGCATGACATCTGTGGCACGCTTGACGCCGTCGGCCAGCGACTCGCGGCAACCGTAAAGGTTGTCGAACTTGCTTTTCGTGGCGCTGTCGTTGATGTTGATCGCAGGAACTTTCAGAGCGTTTGTTTTGACCAACTGCTCAAGGCGGTGGACGCCGGCAGTGGTCTCTTCACTGATTCCAACGACGTTGGTCAGCATCTCTGGGAAGTTGTCGTGAACCATCGCGGTGAGGTCACCACCGTCGTCCAAGATCATGTTCAATGGCTCTCCCGATGGGAAAGAAAGTGTTTGCTCGATGCACCAATTGAACTCTTCGTCGCTCATGCCTTTCCAAGCGTAAACGGGAATGCCGGCAGCAGCGATGGCCGCCGCAGCGTGGTCTTGGGTGCTGAAGATGTTGCAGCTACTCCAAGTCACTTCGGCGCCGAGGGCAACGAGTGTTTCGATCAGCACAGCTGTCTGGATCGTCATGTGAAGACAGCCCGCAATCCGTGCTCCGGTGAGAGGCTTGGATTCGCCGTACTTCTCACGAAGTGCCATCAAACCTGGCATTTCGTTTTCGGCCAATTGGATTTCTTTTCGGCCGAATTCGGCCAATGAAATGTCTTTGACTTTGTAAGGGAGTCTTTCGACTTGTTTATCTACACTTGCCACGAGTTTTCTCCTCTGTTTTTGGCGTTGTGTCGCGACTGCGACGAAATCATCAAAAAGCCGAGTTGCGGACTCGCAATGGGCGACTTATTTTTAAAAACCGGGAATTATGTTAGTCAACAACTACGAAAAAAACAACGGACGAAAACCGTGAGAGTAGGGCTTTAACGGTCTGAATTTTGCGAATTTTGCAACACTGCAAACGCCAATTGCTCCAGTTCGCGAGCCAAATCGACTTCGACCAGCCCGACGTGCTTGGGGAGCGTGAGAGTGACGGGGGCAAAATTGAGGATTCCAACGATTCCCGCTTCAACAATTTGATCTACCGCGGCTTCCACCGCTTTGGCTGGAACTGCCAGCATCGCGACTTTGACCTGCAGCGATTCAACCAAATCGGGCAGCGTCCGCAGGTGTGCTATCTTCAATCCTTCGATCTCTTTGCCGACGACCGAATCGTCAACGTCGACCGCAGCCACGACTTTGAAGCCCTGTGTCGAAAAGCCGCGGTAACCCAGCAGGGCTTGACCCAGATTTCCACAACCCACCAGTACGACGGGCCAGATTCGATCCGTTCCCAAAATCTTCTTAATCTCGGCAACCAGTTCCTCACATTTGTAGCCGATTCCCGGGTATCCAAACTGGCCAAAATAAGCCAAATCCTTGCGGACCTGCGAGGCCGTGAATCCCAATCGGCGCCCGAGTTTTGTCGAACTAATGGTGAATGTCTCTTCCCGGACAAGCTGCTGCATTTCGCGCAGGTATAGACTCAGCCTCGCGATCACGGCCTTGGGGATTTTTGAATCAGAAACAGGCTTGTTGCTCAAAGTTCTTTCAAACGCGACTAGAGGACGAGGTGTCCATTGTAACATGCCTGCCGCCACTGCAGAGGCACCCGTGCCGGGGGGTGGACCCGGTCGAGGCGGGATTCGTGTCCCCCGAGAATCTGCCTATTTGTTCCCAAATGCGTGCAGGCCTTTGTAGGTGCGGATGAAAATTTTGTGGTTGGCAATCGCCGGGGATGCGATCGTTTCTTCTTTGAGCTCAAACGAGGAAAGTTCCTTCAGGGATTCGTCGGCTTTGACCATGATCACCTTTCCTTTGCGATCAACTAGGACCAGTTTGCCGTCGATCGCTATCGGAGTCGATCGATGTTTATCGGGCATGTACCGTTTCTCTTTTAGTTTTCGCCCGGTTTGCAGATCCAAGCAGGCCAATGTCCCATTCTCTCTGGCGAGGAAAATTCGGTCGTTGTGAATCACCGGTGATGAAACATCGGGAGTGATTTTGGGGCTTTGCCAATCCGCCGTTTCCGAATCGCGTTTGGCCTGTCCGCTCTTCAATCCAAGAACTGGTCCGCGCTTGGCCGTCGGAACAATGATCCACCCGTTGGCAACCGCCGGCGAGGAGACCAACCGAAGTGTTTTGTTGTAGGAGTCTTTGGGATTGATACCGCCGACTTTCCAAAGCTCTTTACCGTTTTTCAGCGAGTGCCCGGTGGTGTAGTCGGCTCCGTGGACGATCAATTGAGGCTGCTGACCCGACGCATCGATCACCGGGGAGGCGTAGACATGTTTGTTTTCTTGCGTCGCGTCAGTTTTTCGTGAACTGACCCATCGTTCTTTGCCTGTCTTCGCGTCGAGCGAAACAAGTTTTCCGACCGAGGTTTCAGAGCTCTTCCGTTTGCCGTGTATCAACGCAAAGAATAACTGATCGTCGTAGAGTACTGGAGTCGTGGACATACCAAACATGATTTCGAATTTGTTATAGCTGTCCTGTAGGTTTTTGTCCCAGACAGGTTCCCCGGCAACTGTGAAGCAATTGATTTGGCCGTTTCCAAACATCGTCCAAAGGTGCTTGCCATCGGTGATGGGCGAATTGTTGGCGGTGTTTCCATCTCGCGGTCGTGTGGGTTTATGGCGTCCTTCAACGGTTTTTTTCCACTCGATGGTGCCCTCATCGGTTTTGACGCAGATGACCACCAGCGCGTTATCTTTGTCTACAGAAGTCATGAAGATTCTGTTACCCGCAACGACAGGGCTGGATCCGGCGGCACTCTCCAATGGAAGGCTCCATAGCAACGAATCCTTGCTGAGTTCGTCGACGATTTGGTTGTCAGAACTGGCAACCGAATTGAGCTCTGGGCCTCGCCACTGAGGCCAGTCTTGGGAATGTCCTTGATTTTGCATCAGAAGCAAAAGAGCAACGTAGATCGCGGCGAGGGGAATCTGTTTCATAGATTCAACGGGTTCGAGGCAGGGGAGCGTGGAGGTGGAAGTGAGTCGCGTTTACTGTGGCCATTCGTCCAGATTCATCTTCTTGCGGACGTTGGCGGTGTGTTCAGTGTAATGTCGTTCCATCTGTTTTAATAACGATTTTGGCGACCATGAGCGACTTCCCGGAGCGCGTCTACCCAGCGGGAGGCCATCCAGTAGATACCCAAATCGTCGGGTATATTTTTCTACCCGTTCTGTTTGCCGAGCTTCCTCGGTTCCTGTCCAGTCAGGATGGGCAAATTGATAGTCTTTGGGCATTTGCTTGGGATTGAGGTTCATCACGGGAATTGACGGGTCAACGGCGTGATAAATCTGCGAAAAGAACAGCAATTCCCGCCCCATCATGTGCTCGGTGTTCCAGCGAGGTGTATGGGTTCCGTTGGAGGGTTTGAAATTCATTTGCTCGATCGACAAACTGGCAAACAGTGCTCGTGAAGCCTTGCATGATTTCTCTTTGGCCAACATCAGTGCCTCCAGTTCTGCAGAGAATTTGTAGGGCTTGCTACCCAGTGACACGAATGTTGTTTTTCCCTTTTTGTCTTTGGAAGAGGAAAAGCAGACCGTGTTGTGAGCGACTTTTTTGACCTGGGCGTCGCCAACGGTCGCCATGCTCTCAGGAACAATCATCATGGCTGGTTTGAGTTTTGCAGATATGCTCTGGCAAACCTCGGCCGTGAAAGCTGGGGCGTTCGCAATCACCAATAGATGAGGTTCTTTCTTTCTGACGAGGACGTGAGCGGCAATTTCAGCAGGGTTGCCCTGGTTGAGATCGAGGATGATGGCGCCGTCGACCCGCAATTCATGCCCAACAATAAGCCCCGATTCTGCAGTATCCGTCGGAGGGGTGATCACGTTGCAAACGCAGGCTCGTTTTTCAGCCGAGTCCATATCCTTGGGCGAAATCAACGAGACCTTGTCTTCGTTCGGTTTTCTCAAAAGCGCCGTTGAATCTTCGGCCGCGGTCTTGGACGACATCTCAATGTCGACTTTTGACGGGAGTTTGGATTCCGTTTCCTTTTGAACTCCTAGGCCAACGTGGTAGCCCCACATCGTTTCGATGGTGATTTGTCCATCGCCCCAATGTCGCACTGCAATCGGTGCTCCGTCGTCTGCAAAAGCCGGCGAAACGCAAAACGAAGCGAAGCCCACTACAAGAATTAGAATCAACCTGTTCATATCAATCCGCTGAATCGACCAAAAACGCATGCTCAGCTTACTATGGTATCAGGAAATGCTATCCGCGTCTCGTATTTAGGAATACAATAGAGGTATGAAGCGGTCTATCCCGTCAATTCCCCAACTTTATCGAAACGCCATGCGGTGGACGGAAATTGTTTCCGTGCTAAGCAAGTATGGGCTGGCGGGTTGGCTATCACGATTCAACATCGAGTTCATCTCGGATCGCATTAAAAACGCCGACGGCGAAGTCCTTGCCAAAGCCACGCAGGCGAAGCGAATCCGGTCTGCGTTGACCGAACTGGGCCCGACCTTTATCAAATTCGGGCAGCTGCTCAGTACCCGACCCGACTTGATCGGCGCCGAATTGGCGGGCGAATTAACGAAGCTGCAGTCGCAGGCGCCCGCGGATCCGTTTGAATACGTCAAAGATATCATCGAGGCCGAACAGGGCGAACCGCTGGAAGAACTGTTCCTAGAATTCGAGCCCAAGCCATTTGCCTCTGCCTCGATCGGCCAAGCCCACCTCGCGAAGATCTCTCGTGATAATGCTTGGTTGGGAGACGATCCGGGCTCCGAAGAGGAAGTCGTCGAGGTCGTGGTCAAAGTCCGCCATCGAGGCATCGAGCGGGCCGTGGAAACCGACTTAGATATTCTGGCGGGACTCGCTCAGTTGGCCGAACGCTTGGATGATTTCAAAAATTACCAGCCAACGAAGATCGTGGCCGAGATGTCGCGGACAATGCGGCGCGAGCTAGACTTCGAGCGCGAGTTGAACAACATCAGGCAGTTTCGCACGATTTTCGCCGACAAGCAGGAAATCGAAATCCCCGAACCCTTTGGCCGGCTATCGGGGACTCGAATGCTGACGATGCGACTGCTCGACGGTGTCAGCCTTGATTGTTATCAATCGGAAGCCTGTCCTGTGGATGCGTCCGATCTGGCCCAGCGCGGCGCGAACTTGTATCTGGAAATGATCTTTCAGCATGGCTTCTATCACGCCGACCCACACCCGGGAAACATGCTGGCCATGTCCGACGGAGCCATTGGACTTGTTGATTTCGGCATGGTGGGCCGGATCAGCGAACGGCTCCGCGAAGACATCGAGTCGATGCTGATGGCGATCGTTAATGAAGACGTCCCGATGCTGACCACATTGATTAAACGCGTGGGACGCTGCCCGAGCGATCTGAACGAATCCGAACTGGCCAACGACGTCGCTGATTTTGTCGGCCAGTACTCGACTCAGGTCGCGTCCCGTTTTGACATGGGAAGTGCCCTCAACGATTTTGTGGAACTGGTCCGGCGCTACAATATCGTGCTGCCTGGCGAAGCATCGATGCTGATCAAAACGCTGGTTTCGTTGGAAGGCACAGGCAGATTGCTGTCACCTGAATTCAGCCTGATGGAAATCATGAAGCCGTTTCAGCGGATGCTGGTGATCAAGCGACTCTCGCCGGCTCGACAAGCACGAAAGATGAGGCGGTTTTACCTGGAGCTGGAGCGACTCGTTGAAAAGCTTCCCCAGCGGGTGTCCAACATCTTAGAGCAAGTGCAGACCGGAAGTTTCGATATCAAGCTCGACCACCGGCGACTGGGCCCGACCGCCAACCGATTGGTGATGGGGTTGATGACCAGTGCCTTATTTCTCGGTTCCTCGCTGATGCTCAGCTTTAAAGTTCCCCCGCTGATCTTCCCGGGCAGCGGCCCTTTGGGGATTCAGGATCTATCCGTCTTAGGAATGATGGGATGCATTGCCAGCCTGATTATGGGATTGCGCTTGGCTTGGTCGATTCGCAAAAGCGGCAATCTGGATCAAAACTAGCTCACGCGGCTCGACGCTGCGGCGTCCATAATTCGGGGCCAGAATCAATTGATTCAGCGCCGCGATTTTCCACGCGACTGCACAAGTACCCGATGCCCCAGTTCTGAACGAGGCCTCCAGCGATCAAAAAGGCCAGCGAAATTCCGACCACCACATCGCTGGACCAGTGGGCAAGAAATAGGACGCGTTGCAAGCAGGCCAGCGTTGCCACCGCCGCGAACAAGCCCCTGCCTTTGGGGTAAACGTAACTCAACCCTATCGCGATGCCGCAGACCAGCGCGGCATGAGCCGACGGAAACGCCTGCGTCATGTATTCCGTGTTGAACTGCCCGTCTTGGTAGGCACCGATCCAAGTCGCGATCCCGTTGTCGGGATAAGACGGTTCCAGCAAGTGATTGAGGTAGGCCGTGGGCCGCTTACGCACGGCCAGCAATTTGATGATGTGGGCGGTGATTGGCGGGAAGGCAGCGCAAGCGATCAGCCGCGGAATGAACTTGCGGCGTTTCGGGTCCAGCAACCAAATCGACACTAGAATCAGCGCGATTCCGAAACCGTGAGCAAAGATTTCCGACAGTTTAAAGATCCGTCGCAGGTCGCCGGGCCAATTTTTCGAATCGAACAGCTCCGTCAAAACGATATCGAAGCGCATCATCCAGACGCCCAGCAGCAACAAACCGGTCCCAATGGCGATGTGTTGCCAAAAAGGCCGTGGCTTCAATTTCGATCCATCGATGGTGCTCATCCATGGAAATGTATTTCAGATCCGATTCTAGGAAAATAGAAGTTTCAGCGAACCAACCTTGTTGCTGGGCGTAAATTCTTTGAATGAGCCTAGCGATGGACTGCTAGCAGATAACCGATAACATGGACTGTTTTCACATGTTACGGGTCAAGCAGCTATGGCGGACATTCAAGCTTTTCGCGGCCTTCGTTTTGATTTGGGAAAAGTCGGCGCGTTGTCGGAGGTGGTGGCACCTCCCTACGATGTGATCTCTGCGGCCCAACAACAATCGCTCTACGATCTGAATCCGCACAACATCATTCGATTGATTTTGTGCCAAGACGATCCAGACACCAGCAAGTCGATCTACCAGCAAGCCGCCGCCAGTTTGAAGGCTTGGAAGACCGAAGGGGCGCTCAAGCCCGATGGATCTGCCACGATCTATATCTATCACCAGAAGTTTGAATTTGAAGGCGTCCACTATCAACGCCGTGGGTTTCTTTCTCGAGTCAAACTCGAGCCCTTTGGATCTGGAACGATCTACCCCCACGAGCAAACTCACTCCAAAGCCAAAGAAGATCGCTACCAGTTAATGACGGCCTGCAATGCCAACCTCAGCCCGATTTTTGGGATCTACCCGGATGCCGAAAATGAAGCTCAAGAGATTCTGGAAAACGCCATCGAAGACAAGACTCCACTGACGGTAGAGGCCGATGGAGTCCAGCACCAGCTGTGGCAAGTCACCAACACTGACGCGATCGCGGCCGCGGCCAAAGTGCTCGGTCCCACGCCTGTTTACATCGCCGATGGGCATCATCGATACGAGACCTCCTGCCGGATTATGGAAGAGCGGAAGGGCGATGCCCCGGGCGAAGCCTTGCCTTCGGATTACACGATGATGATGTTCGTGAGTATGCATGATCCGGGGTTGGCGGTTCTGCCTACGCATCGGCTGTTCCGTGGAGCCCCGGCGATTAGTTCTGCGGATCTGATTGATAAGCTTTCAGAATGCTTCACCTGCCAGACCTTCAAAGGTGCCGCGGCCTGCCAGGACGTGTGGGAGGAGATCCATATCGAGGGCCGGCAGGATTGGATCGGGCTGTATTGCCGACAGGACGATACGTGGGTGCTAGCGAAATTGGCTGCGGAGGGTGCGGTGCAGATGGAGAAGCTCGCTCCCGAGCAAAGCGAACAGTGGCGAAGTCTGGGTGTGTCGTTGCTGCACCGACTGATTATGGAAGACCTGTTGGGCTTGGGCGACCTGAGTGCTCCCAAGTACGTGCATGAGATTGGCGAGGTGATCGAGGGCATTGAGCAAGGCGATTCGGCGGGGCGAGATGCCACAGGCCAGGCCGGTACGGGCGAGCCTTTTGAGTTGGTGTCATTGGTGATGCCAGCGACGGTGGCGGACGTTCAGGCCATCTCCGAGCAGGGGCTGCGGATGCCAGCCAAGAGCACTTACTTCTACCCCAAGCTGCTCAGCGGGTTGGTGATCAATCCCTTGGATGGCTGATGAGTCCGACCGTGGGTTTCACGTGAAACCGGGAGTTGTGGGAAAGTTAGCCGGGCAGTTTCACGTGAAACCAGCGGGAGTGGGCAAAGCTTAACGATGGTTTCATGTGAAACCATCGGTGGCCATGAGCGGCAAGGCACTAGCCGCCGGTTGCTCGTAGTACCGGTTGTCAGCCAGAATTCGCGCTGGACGCCTCGGGAGTGATTCCTACTAAAATCCCGTTACCAAAATTCACCGCCAATGATGAGAGGGGTGCTTGTATTGCAGTGCTGGTACCGATCGAGCATTTTTTTGACGCGGTTCCAAACACGCAAAAACCCAAATCAATTGCCGTTTGCGCCGCCGCCGGAACAAATCGGCCCCGCATTCTGCAAATGCACGCACCGGATCGCTGTTCGTAAAATTGGCCGCGTGGGTTATTCTGCTCAAACTCAATCAACAACCCATGGACGGGATCGTGAGCAGGACGTTGTGCATAGCAAATCAGAAAGGTGGGGTCGGTAAGACGACGACGTCCATTAGTCTGGCGTCTGCGCTGGCGATTTCTGGTCTACGTACCTTGCTGGTCGATATGGACCCGCAGTGCAATGCGACTTCAGGTTTGGGCCTGCAGCCTGTCGAGCGGCATCCACTGATCGTCGACCGCGCGATCCGACACAGTGTGCTAGCGTCGCCCATCGAGGGGCTGGACGTGCTTCCAGGCAGCGGCTCCTTTCGCGATGCCGACACACTAGCAAACTCAAATGAATCAGCCAGCCGAGTGGTCGTGGAACATCTTCGCAGTGGCGGCATGGCCTACGATTACGTCCTGATCGATTGCCCGCCATCGTTGGGTGCGCTGACACGTGCTGCCTTGGCCGCGTCCAGCGAAATTCTACTTCCCATTCAATGCGAGTACTTCGCGATGGAAGGCCTCACTCAAATGATTGGGGTCATCAAAGAGATCATGCTTGATCGTCCTGGCGAACTGACCTTCGCTGGCATCGTGTTAACGATGTACGACGAGACCCTTGAGTTGACCCACGAGGTGGACCAAGACCTGAGACAGTTTTTTGGCGAGGTCGTTTTTGACACCGTCATCCCGCGCGATGTCAAAGTCGCGGAAGCACCAAGTCATGGGATGAGCGTCCTTGACTATGCGCCACGATCCCGGGCCAGCCGGGCCTACACTGAACTTTGCATGGAGGTATTGGAACGTGACTAGAAAGAAACGACTTGGACGGGGATTGGAAGCGTTGCTTAACGCAACCGAAACAGATCACGACGCAACCGTGGCGGTTCTGGATGCCGCGCCTGCTACGCCTTCCGCGTCTACGTTTATAGATCGGAACCATGATGGAATTCCAGACGGCGCCCAACCGGAACTGCGAACACATCGCCCTGTATCGCTGAACAAGATCAGTTCCACAGATACGACTTCGGATATCGTTCATTTGGGCGTGTTTGAAATCGAGGACAATCCGTTTCAGCCGCGGCGGGTGTTCAGTGAACCAGAGATCGTTTCGCTGGCCGAGAGTTTGAAAGAGCATGATATCCTGCAACCGATTCTGGTAAGGGTTGTTGACGGACGTTATCAACTCATCAGTGGTGAGCGGCGCTTACGGGCTGCAATAAAAGCAGAGTGGCAAACCATCCCGGCTCGTATTCGAAAAGCCGATGACCGGCTGGTTTCTGAGCTGGCGATTGTTGAAAACCTGCAAAGAAAAGATCTAAACGCGATTGAAAAAGCACTTTCTTTCAGACGCTACATCGATGAGCACCGCTGTACCCAGGACGATTTGGCCAAAAGGCTAAAAATTGATCGCTCTACCATTGGGAACCTGATGCGGCTGTTGGAACTGCCCTCGCGGATCCAAGAGTTTGTCCAAAGTGGAGCCATCTCTGCGGGACATGCGAGAGCTTTGTTGCCATTGGGGGAATCCCGCCTGCAGAATTCATTTTGTGACAAAATTCGAGCCGAAGGGCTGAGTGTCCGGGCCACCGAGCAGCTGGTGGGGGATCGGATTACCGGCGACGAAAGTTCGGGCGGATCGCGCAAGGCTCGGGTTCGGGACCACCAGATTGAGGCCCTGCAGCAGGAATTGCGAATGGTCCTTGGTACGGGCGTAAAGATTCGAAAAGGGGCCCGTGGTCGCGGTCAGATTGTGATTTCCTTTGCGAATGGGACGGAATTCGAAAGAATCCGTGAACTTCTGACGACCTAGGGGCTCTAACCCGGCAGAATTCGGGATAATTTCCCGTCTTGCGAAACCGGGGTTCCGTCACTATCATCTGCGAGTTCTGGTGAAACGGATGTCTGATTTACCAGCCGGTTAAGAGTTTCGGGGTGTAGCGCAGTCTGGCTAGCGCACCTGCTTTGGGAGCAGGGGGTCGAAGGTTCGAATCCTTTCACCCCGACTACTTTTTTCCTTTGTTCGCGGCCTACAGGATTAGCAACCGTAGGTAGGCTACAGGGAAGGTCCACGGGAAAACAGGATGGATTCGCCTCTCTTTTTTGAAGACATCGTGATCGGTCAAATTTGGTCGAGTCCACGCCGCACCATCACCGAAGCAGATGTGATTGGTTTTGCGACGGCCACCGGTGATTTCAATCCGCTTCACGTGGATTACGACTTCGCCGCTAAAAGCCACTATCGCCAGCCAATCGCCCATGGTTTGCTGGGTCTTTCTTGGGTTGCCGGACTCGGCAGCTACTTCCCCAACGTCAATACGGTTGCCTTTACGGCTGTCCGCGACTGGGAATTTCTGAAGCCCTTGTTTTTTGGTGATACGGTCTTTGTCGAAACGACTTGCCTGGAGAAGAGTCCAGCAGGCCGCCGCTCTGGCAAGGTCGTCTGGGAGCGAAAGTTGCTTAACCAGTCTTCCCAAGTAGTCCAAAAGGGCTGTTTTGAAACGCTCGTTGCAGCCCAAAATCTGACTCGCCGGCCACGGTTTAAAGACAAACCCACCGATGACAATTCGCCCGAATTCGTGGCTGACGAGAACTCTCGTATCTTCTGATCGCGATTGCTGGCACTGCGTCTCTTGCCGGGCTCAATCCGAATTATCGTTAAAGCTTGCTCAAGTCCGAGATTGGTTACGACGATAAGACCCTAAGTCGTGCGCCTCCTCTGGGGGTGCGCTCCCGATTACGTGGAATTGTTTGGCGAACGGATGAGCAAATACTTGGACAGCCCGCTTCTCACACGAGTTGGCTTTCGTCGCAAATTGTTGACTTTTGTGACGGTGGCTTGCACTCTTTTTATCCTATTGAGCTTGTTTTGGCCGATGTCGACCTCAGCTTGGCGAAGCCAGAGCGAGATCGCGTTTTCCTTGACGGAGCGGCCTAACTCAGACAAGGATTTCTCGCATGTGCTGCGAGAAATTGTCGATCGCCACACCTCACCAGCGGGCATCGAGCAGTTGATTGTTCGCCATGGCCTGACTCCAGCCAACCAAGCACAGGACAGCACTCAATTGGCCGCCAGTGTTCGTGATGGCCTGAATGTTCGCTTGCTGCAGGATGTTGAAGAAGGCCGATCGATAAAGCTGATGATCGGGCTCGAAGGAGATCCTTCTCCGAATAAGAACTTTTTTGTCAATGCGTTGGCGACCTCGCTTGCTCGCGACTTTATGATGTCACCGATCGCGACCCTGATGCCTGCCGATAGTCCAGATTTTGACGAATTCGACTCGCTGGAGCAGCGGCGTCAGGAACTGCAAAATCGAGCAACCGATCTGATCGCTCAGATCGAAGGCAACTTTTCCGGCGCGGAAACCGATTGGCAAAACAATGACACAGGCGACGATCTGCTCGACCCCGGTTCACTGGTCGGAACTGATTCCAAACGAGACCAAATGGAAAGCGAGCTGCAGCAGCTTCAGCTCAAACGAAGCCGGCTTGTAGGAGACGATCCATGGTCGCTTGATTTGGCATCGATGGATGACCAGATTAGCGAAAAACGCGCTCAGATCGCGGCGTTAGCCAATAACTCCCAAACTTCCCAATCTTCTCCGTTTCGAAACGCGAGCTTCCGATCTGGAAAATCTGGCTCGGGCGTATCAGCTTCGACCACGACGAGTCTGCGTGACGCGGTCAATCAACTGGCGTCGATTACCTCCGAAGCGACAATGGCCGCTAAAACGGCTGGACGGGGCCCTGCTTTTTCGATTGATAGCGTGCACGGAAAAAGCGTCGAACCCGTGGGAGCGATTCCGTCATCGCGGCACCTGTTTTTACTGATGTTGGCTGCGGGTGGCATTGCCGGTATTGTCACTTTTGCTTACCAGCCCTTCGCCATGAAGGGGTTCGAGAGTGTGCAGAATGTTTCCAAACAACTGAAAGTTCCCGTTGTCGCAACACTTCGCAAAGAGCAATCCCAAGACCACGGTGTTTCTGGCGAGGACAGTGGTGACGAACTCCCAAGAGCAAACCGTCTGGTGACGGGATGCGAATGGATTTTGTTTGGCGTGCTGATGCTGGTGATTGGATTTTGTTTGGTTAACGCCGACATTCGCAACAGCTTTTTCCAGAATCCTTTTTACGGTTTCGCAAGGATCTTTTGGGTCCTGCGAGGTCATTGATTTTCGTCGGTAAGTCAACCGCTACTATCTCATACGCAACTACCTGCGACAGGAAGTCGTCATGTACGAACAGGTTTTCAATTTAAATTCACGGCCGTTTACATCGGCACCTTACGTGAAACACTATCACGCGAACTCTGGCATGAATGCCGCGTTGGCGCAGGCTTCGACCAATGTCGAACGGGGCAGTGGCTCGGTCGTGGTCGTTGGCGGTCACGGGACCGGTAAGTCTCTGTTGCTGGCCAAGCTGGAGGAAAAGTTTAGCGATTCGTTTCGGGCGGTCACCGTTTCCGCCACGCAATCTTCGGCTCCCGTCCAGCTGTTTCAGAACATCCTGTTTGAGCTGCAAGAGCCATACCGCGGCATGGACGAAAACGAGTTGCGGTTGGGTGTGGTCGACTATATCAAAAAACTCAACAGCAAGGGATTGTTGTTGATGATTGATGACGGGCAAGATCTGAACGTCGATACCATTCAAGAACTTCAATCGTTGCTGAACTTTGTCCGCGAAGGGCAGCCGATCGTACGGCTAGTCGTGGCGGGCACCACAGCACTCGAAGAGCGACTCATCGATACTCGAATCGCGGCCTTCAATCAGCGGATTTCCAGCCGCTGCTATCTGACCAATCTGGGCTCTGACGACACCGAATCCTACGTGCGAGCTCATCTGCAGCGAGCCGGTGGTAATCCGGATGAGATGTTTGACAGTGAAGCCTTTCGGGCCATTCGCGAAGTCACAGAGGGCTGTCCCAGACATATCAATCAGGTCTGCGATCATGCGATGATCTTTGCAGCCACACGCAATATCCAACCCGTGACGGATTCCCTCGTTCGGGAAGCGTGGTACGACATTCAGCAAATCCCGGGTGCTCCCGTGTCGAGCCCTGCTCCATCAGCTTCCAGCCAGCAACCGACTCAAGAAGTGGCTCCCGGCGTCAGCATGGAAGAAGGCGCCGATGGATGGACGGTCTTGGAATTCGGACAATTGGATGATGAAGGCGATTCAAGTTCCCCATCGGAAGAAGTTGCTGCAACTGAATCCGTCGTGGAGGAATCCGTCGTCGAACCCCAAGCGGCAGGCGATGTCGCCGAAGAATCTCCAGAAGTTGAATC
>CAZDZX010000001.1:8060-9825 GCA_964510005.1 uncultured Pirellulaceae bacterium | reverse complement strand
CAAGAAGCCGAAGCTCAAGAGTCTGAGGCTCCTGAACCTGAAACATCAGAAGTCGAATCCGCGACAACGGAAACGCCGATGCTGCCGGCCGCCGAAGAAAGTGTAGCTGCACTCCAGGAGACAGTATCCCCGAATCCCGGTATCCCAGGTGGCCCAGAAGCACTTGCCATGGCAATGTCTGGGTTCATTGATGTCGAGATCGAAAGGGACGAGGATCCTGCCGAGGCAGTGGGGGTTGGTGAATCAGAGATGGCTGTTGATCAGCAAGAGCCTGAAGCTGAAGATCAAGCCCAACCGGAAAATGCTGAACCTACGCAGCCGAAAGTCGAAGCTGATCCAGAGCCCGTCGCCACGACGGAATCGGAGCCAGAGCCAGAGCCTGAAGCGGAATCGGAGCCAGTCGCCGAAGAACTGCCTCAGGTTGCTCCCATCGCTGAAAATCCGTTTGCCGACGACAGCTTCGAAGAAGACGAAGAAGTGCTTGTCGACGCCTACTCGCCCTACATCGCTAAGCAGAACGAGCGGTCGCTGAACGTGACCTCCGAGGACCTTGAGCATCTCAAGGAGCCGTCGGCAGATCAGCCAGAGGAATCCAGCGGCGAAAGCTTTCCGACCTTTCAGACCGCCATGGCGCCTCAGCCACCTGCCCGCGAGCCTCTCGAGCCGCCTCTAGGAGAGCTGCGTGACATGGAGGAAACCCGTGACGCATCCAGAGGCTTTGGTCCTGAGTCGATGTCCGATGACTTTCAAGTCACCCAGACGATTAGAGAGCAAATTGCGATTACACAAACCAATATCGAACCGGTGATGTACGCACCGCAAAGCAGCGTCGTTCCGATAGATCCCGAAGCCATTTCCTGTTCTCCGTGCGAAGATCAACCCTGCGGCAGTCAGTCTTGCAGTCAACAAGAGCAACAAGAGCAAGAGGACGCCGATGCAGTCGCAAGTGCGGCAGGGCCAGTTGACCCCGTGATCGGTTTTCACGAACAAACAATGTCGCCATCGGATCCCGACATCCGACGCCAAGCCCAAGAGATTATTCGGGCTTTAAAGATGTCCGATCAGAACGAAGTCGCTGAAAATGAAGCCGCCGAAAATGATGCTGTAGACGAAGCCCCTGTTTCGCATGAAATGGCCGCTGCAATTCCGACCGACACAACAGCCATTGAGGAAACGATTCAATCTTCTGTGAACAGCAGCGCAGTCGTTGCTGATCCATCCGTTCCTCCAGTCGTGATGGCGGACGCCACAACAATGGGGCTCTCGAACACCGAACCGGACGTTGAAATACTGGAACAAATTCGCGAACAGTCCCAGATGGTGCAGGGCGAAGACGCGGCGCCCAACACGCTTGGTTTCTCCGATCTAAAACCGGAAATAACGGCCGTCGACGATCAGGATCTCCTGAAAGTCGAACAGTCCCAAGACGTGCAGCCCGACAGCCCATCCGAAGAACAACCGCTTCCGGCTTGGTCCGAAGAGGAACCTAGCACCGGTCAGGCCACCCGGGTCGACTACCAGCAACTCTTCAACCAGCTTCGCAATATCGATCAAGGCCAAGGCTAAAACTTAAGGCAATACGCACGGCAAACCCGTCGAGAAAAGATGAATACACCTGAAGATCTGAAAATGCATTTGGATGAAATCACCAGTCGTAACGGACGTTACTGGCTTCAGTCCACGCGCGATGCAGCGGCCAGTCAGTTGCCGCAGGCACAAAGCTCTAATGACTCGACCGTGAACCGGTCCGATAGTGGGCACGGTG
>CAZDZX010000001.1:0-7960 GCA_964510005.1 uncultured Pirellulaceae bacterium | reverse complement strand
GCAATAGCGGCGCCAGCGATGGCAATGGCGTCAGCTCCTGTCGCTCCTGCACCGCAGAAGATCGAATCATTTACCGAATCGCCTCCGTTGTCTCACGAAGCGATTGATGGTGCGGTGTCAGCGTCGCGAGAAAACCAAACCGAAAACGATCGGGACGCGATTGCCCAAATCGCGGATCAGATTCTGCAAAGGTTCCCTGCCGGCATGCATTCGACGATTCTGTTCGTCGGATCCGAAGACAGTGTCAACGTGGATGAAACCTGTGCTCGGGTCGCGGCCGAATTGGCCAGTCGGAACAGTGAACGCGTGCTGTTGATCGATTCAGATTTCGAACACCATCGCCTGACCACAGCCAGCGGAGTGAACGCCCACGGTGGATTGAGCGAAATCATGAATATCGCGCTTCCATGGCAGGACGCGATTTTAAAAAGCAACTCATCAAGGTTGGATTTTTTGCCAGCCGGAAGTCGCGCCCAGGACCGCTGGAATCCAGAGCAACTGTTGCGACAAGCCCACGCTGAAATGCAACAGCATTATCGCACAATCTGCGTCAGTGGCGGGATGGCTCACAACTTCGCCACCAAAACGTGGTCTGGATTTTGTGACGGTAGCTACCTAGTGGTTAGTGTCCAGCAAAGCAACGATGTGGTTGCAAAATCTTCCGTTGCCAGACTTCAATCTCTTAACGCCCGACTGATCGGTTGCATCGTTACCGACGTCCCCAAAATAGTTGAAAATTGACGGGTTTTGGTTGCGCCGCGGGAAATGAGGGGTAAACTTCCCCGTCTGTTAAATCGTTTTCTGCGTGATTGTTACTATGAAAAGTGTCCTTGTTACAGGTGGTGCCGGATTTATCGGTAGCCACACGTGTCTGGAATTGCTGAATGCTGGTTACGACGTGACTTGCATTGATAACCTCAGCAATAGTTCCCAGGAGTCTCTTCGCCGTGTCGAAAAACTCACCGGAAAAACAATCGACTTTCAGGAAATCGACCTGTTGGATCAAGAAGGCTTAAACGCGGTCGCGAAGTCAAAGCCCTTTGAATCTGTGATTCACTTTGCGGCTCTTAAAGCCGTCGGCGAAAGTGTTGCCAATCCGCTGCTGTATTATCGCAACAATATTACGGGCACCGTCAATCTCCTTGAGGCGGTCCAAGCAGCTGGAATTCGCAATTTCGTTTTCAGCTCCAGTGCCACGGTTTATGGGATCCCCAAATCGTTGCCGCTGACCGAGGACTCTGCGACACCGATCGACGAAGTGACCAATCCCTACGGTCGCAGCAAGTTGATGATGGAGTTCGTTTTGCGTGATTGGCATACCGCGAATCCAGATGTCAATGTTGCGTTGCTGCGGTATTTCAATCCCGTTGGTGCTCACCAGTCGGGCGATATTGGAGAGGATCCCAATGGTATTCCTAACAATCTGTTGCCTTATGTTTCGCAAGTGGCCGTCGGAAAGCTTGAGCAGTTAAGTGTCTTTGGAGACGATTACAAAACCGACGATGGAACGGGCGTGCGGGACTACATCCACGTGGTTGATTTGGCGAAAGGCCATTTGAAGGCGCTGGAGCGACTTGCGACCAAGCCAGGCGTTGTGGTTTACAACTTGGGGACTGGAAACGGCTACAGCGTTTTGCAGATCGTCAAAGCATTCGAAAAGGCCAGCGAACGCCCTGTGCCATATAAGATCGTGGAACGACGCTCGGGCGACATCGACGCCTGCTACGCCGATCCCGCCAAAGCCGAAAGCGAATTGGGTTGGAAGGCCGAGTTTGGCATCGAAGAAATGTGTGTCGATGCATGGCGTTGGCAATCAGGAAATCCGCAGGGTTACCCTGACGCTTAGCTTCAACGCGGAAGCGGTGGCTGTATGTACGCGTGATCGCGCTAGCCCAATTGCACTTACTTTAAATTGTCGCCACGAAGTGGCGTTGAAATGTCCCGGAGGGACAAAAGCAACTAGCCTCGGGTTTCAACCCGAGGTTTCCGTGGCCCACGAACACGATGCGTCCCGGAGGGACGCCAGCGATGCAAGCGCTAGAGTCTGGGTTTGAGCATGATTTCGAAGCGTGGGGAGTCTTACAACAAACCGGTGCGCGAATACGTCTGCTTTGTTATCGCGTGCACATTTCTCGTTGTGATCAATCGCCAATCCGCGAATCATTCTGAGTGCGGTCTGCCCGCTGGCGTTCGACCGCGATATGCCCTCGTCCAATTTCAATGCCAGTTTCAATTGTTCTTGCCAATCTAAAACACGTGAAAAGGATTGCAGGGGATAGTTTGCATTCTCTGTGTGAATCACAGTACAATGGAAGTGTCTGGGGGCGTGGTTTGGTTTCTAGTTTGAAAATTCACAGCCTGTTCGTGCAAGGGATGTATCCGATGAAACAGTGTTTGCTTTTATGTTTGGCTGCCGTCGCGTTGGCAATTGCCAGTCCGCAAGCCGGATTCGGTCAGACCGAAGAGGTCGAACAGATTGAAAAGCTGGAGAAGCTGCAGCTGCAGCTGGACTCTGCGAAAATATCCGATCGGGATGAAGCCGAAGCCAAGATCATTGAGATGGGCTCAGCGGCACTCGATTATTTGGAAAGCCCGGCGGAGGATTACACCTCGGATCGCAACGCGCGCTTGACCCGAGTCCGCAAGAAGCTGGAAGAGGTCGCGATCAAAGAAGCCGTGACCCCGACCAAAATCAACCTGTCGGGCAAAATGTCAGTTAAAGCAGTGCTTGATGAAATCGAGGCCCAGTCGGAAAATGTGATCCAGTTGGGAGAAGGCTTTGGCGGCGCTCTGCTAGAAAAGGAAATCGAAGTCGAATTCTCTGACGCATCGTTCTGGGAAGCGGCAAGCGATGTTTTGGAACAGGCTGGGCTCAAGCCTATCAACTATGGTGGCGAACCCGGAAAAATGATCGTGGCTCCAGTGGATCCCGCGGTCGGGGATGAAAATGTGCTGCCGCAGTGCGACTCCGGTATCTTTTCCATCAAAATCAATGGGATTTCCGCCAGTCGGAATTTTTCGAATCCGGAACTCAGTTTCACGCAGGTCGATTTTTCCATCTACTGGGAACCTCGACTGCAACCCGTTTCGGTTGAATTAAAAACCAAATCTCTAAAAGTCACCGACGAGGATGGCAATCCTATTCAAATTGCAAATACCGACGGCGTGATGTCGGCGCTGGTCCAGCCAGAAGTCAACTTCGTGGAAATGTCGTTAGCGCTGCCAGGGATTTCCCGCGACATCAAAACGATTGGTTCTATCTCTGGGCAGCTAGACTGTGTGCTTCCGGGGCGTCGCGAGAAATTCGAATTTGCCAAACTCGGCGATCTTAAAGGCGAACCTTCGATCTCCAAAGCCGGTTTGGTGGTTTCCTATTTGGGAACCGAAGAAAATGAAGACTTGTTTGGCGTCATGGTGCGTGTCTCGATGGAAGACACTGAAGAAGATCTCGAATCTCATTTGGAGTACTTGTACGACAATCCGATCTACTTGGTCTCCGAAGACGGGCAAAAGGAAGAGTCGATTGGTCGTCAAGGAAGCGAGTTTGATGGCAAGGGGTTAGTCCTGCAATATTTCTTCCCGGAAGATCCTTTGAAGAAAGGGCTGCTGTACGAGAGTCCGGGGGCGATCGTGAACTTGCCCGCCAAATTTGAAATCAAAGAAATTCCGCTTCCTTGAGATGCACATGCAAAAGCTGATTGTTGTTTTTCTGTGGGGGACTGCTGTCGGGCTGGTGCCACTACTGGGGCTCCCTCCGATCGTGGCTGTGGCTCAGGAGGCACCCGCTTCTCCCGCTGTTGATCAAAAACAGGATCAGCATAAACAGGCCCAGCAGAAACTAGCGCAAGTCGGTAAGGCCGTGATCACGCGTGGCCAAGTCATCCGAGTGCTGGATCAGGCGACCAAGAACTTGCTCAACCCGCCGGCGCCCGGAGACCACAGCCCCGCGGCGATTGAACAGGGGCTCAATCAGTGCGTTGATCGTGAGGTGATCCTGCAGCTGATGGAGGCCAAGGATTTCGCGGCGGACAAAAGCGAGATCAGAATCCAGCTGGAAGTCCTCAAAGATGGCCTCGAAACGCGCGGCCGAAAGCTCGAAGATTGGTTGCAGCAAAATGGGATTTCCAAATCAGAGTTGGAACGGGAGTTCAAATGGAAACTGTCGTGGAAGAAACTTGCCGCCAAAATCGATGAGGCTTGGTTGCAGAAAGCCTTCGCAGCGAACAAAGAAAAATACGATGGCACCACCCGCCAAGTCGCCCAAATTCTTTGGAAAAGCGCTGACGATCAGACCGCATCCAAAGCCACCGAAGTCCACAACCAATTGCGATCAGGAAAAGTTAGCTGGAAGGATGCCGTTGCCAAGCACTCTCAAGCGTCTTCAGCCAAAAACGGTGGCGAGCTGGGCTGGATTGGTTTTGCCGGGCCGATGCCACGCGGTTTCACGGACGCTTCGTGGCAGTTGAGCAAGGGAGAGTTTTCGGAACCGTTTACATCCCGTTTCGGGACGCACTTGGTCTGGTGTCAAGATATTCGCCCGGGCAAGAAAACGTTTGATGACGTCATCGGACAGCTGCGGGTTGACGAAACGAGGGAGTTGTTTCGGTCCACAGCGGCAAAGTACCGCGACAAATTAGCCGTGACATTGTTTCCCGTTAATAGCGCATCCCCTCCTCGGGAGTAGGTGTTAAAGATCGTTTGACGGTTTAGCGTGTTGTCGTTTGCGGTTCGGATTTGTTTTTCACGGCGTGATCCGAATCGTCAAACTCTTACTGATCGGGCGGACATTCGAGACCAACATTCGGTTTGACGGGCCACGTTGCCCCCGAGCTTGGTTATACTGGCGGCAGATATCGATTTTAAAGGTATTCGCCACCGTTTCTGCCATTCAAGTAATGGGATGTCGCGGTAAAATTTACTTCAATCCTTTTCATTCACATCAGCTTCGATCCACATGGCCGACATCGAAATTAATCCCAAATATCCCGACATCAGTTTTTTGCGTGATCGGGCTAAAAAACGGATTCCCGGGTTCGCGTTTCAGTACCTCGATGGCGGCTGCAATTCAGAAGTCAACATTCGTCGCAACACCGATGAAATTCGAGACGTCCAGCTGCGACCGTATTATCTGCGGGATTACGGTGGCATTTCGATGGATACCGAACTCTTTGGTGAGACCTACAGCGCTCCTTTTGGCATCGCGCCTGTGGGGCTGCAGGGTTTGATGTGGCCGCGTGCTTCAGAAATACTCGCCAAAGCAGCTTATGAGCACAACATTCCCTACATCCTCAGCACCGTCGCCACCGCCAGTCTCGAAGCCGTTGCAGAGATCACGCACGGCAAAGCTTGGTTTCAGCTTTATCATCCGACCGAGGAAGATCTTCGTGACGATTTGCTGAAGCGCTGCGATACAGCCGGCTACAAAGTCCTCGTGATTCTGTCCGACGTGCCAACGTTTGGTTACCGCGCCAAAGAAATTCGCAATGGATTAGCGATCCCGCCCAAGATGACGCTGAACAATATTTTGCAGATCATGACGCGGCCTAGATGGGCGATCGAAACGCTTAAAGCTGGGGCTCCGGAATTTCAAACGCTGAAGCCTTACATGCCTGGTGGGATGAACCTAAAACACCTTGGCCAGTTCATGAACAAAACGTTCACCGGCCGTCTCAGCGAAGACAAAGTCAAAAAGATCAGAGATCTGTGGCCCGGCAAATTGGTCCTCAAGGGCGTGGTCACTGAAGAGGACGCCGAAAAGTCTGCTCAATGGGGATTGGATGGGATCATCGTTTCCAATCACGGCGGCCGCCAGCTGGATATGGGTGAATCCACCATTAAACCTGCGACCCGCATCGCCGAGAAATTCAAAGGCCGGATGTCGGTGATGATGGACAGCGGGATGCGAACGGGTCCAGATATCGCCAATACGTTGGCTTCCGGTGCAGAGTTCGCATTTCTTGGCCGTTCGTTTATGTACGGCGTCGCTGCCATGGGAAAACAGGGCGGCAACCAAGTGATTTCTATTCTCAAGAAGCAGCTGCAGCAGGTGCTGGAGCAAGTCTGTTGCGAGAAGGTCAACGATTTACCCAGCCATCTGGTAAAGCCAGAAAAGTGAGTGCTGGATAGATTCGGAACACGTAGCTGGACTGGCAACCGTTCAGAAACCCTTGTTCGTATGCATCAACGACCTCTGAAGTCTGGCGGCATCAGCGACTTCAGGAACAACTAAGCGGCTTTTCGCTTGCGTTGCTTCTGCTCGAACTCTCGGATCTGCTGCTGAGCGATCTGGATTCCGATCTTGATGTCTTCGATGTCAGATTGATTGCGGCCGTGCTTGATCTGCCACAGTCGAGCTTGCTTGCTGAACGAGTAAAACGCAGCCAACCATGCCGTTTGCACACCGGCTTTTCCATCCAGAATCGCACCCTGCAGGATGTATTCGCGGAAAAAGCGAAACGCCGGACGAACCAACAGTTTGAAGTAGGACGTATCCCGCCCCTGTTCGTGCCACTGTAGCGCCTGCAGCGTCGTGTACCGATCTGTTTTTTCGAAATACTGGTCGTAGCCCCAAGCCGAGTAGTGCAGCATTCGGTTTTTCATTCGACCGACTTTTCCGGTCGAGATCTGAATTTCTCCGTGATCGCTGGGTCCTGAATAGTGACCTTTATCGCGACGGAACAAACGTAGGACTTTGTCGTTACGAGCATCGCCGAATTTTAACGGATGCCCCATGAAGTGATTGGTTCGATAGATCCAATAGCCGTCGTAAGCAGGACCTCGGCTCAATTCCAAGTAAATTTCTTCGGCCAAGATCGGAGTAATTCGCTCGTCGGCATCGACGATCAACACCCACTCGTGACTGGCTTGAGGGATCGCCCAGTTCTTGAAATCGCCAGAAGTACCATACTCGCGTTCAATCAGCCGGGTTTTTTCAAATTGCAGAGCAATTTCCCGAGTCAAATCGGTGGAGCCCGAATCGGCCACGATGATCTCGTCCGCCAGATCTTGGAAGCTCTCAAGGCAGGAACGGAGATTCAGTTCCTCATTTTTGCAGGGAACAATCACGCTTAGCGGTTGTTTCATTGCGTTGTGAATCCGATGGAAATGCTTGCAAAAATCATGGCAAAGACTTGGCGGTTTGCGAGGCGGAGATTAGAAAAGCCGGATTGCAGTGTCAACGTGTTTTACGGTGGTATAATCTGCTAGCTGTGAAAATTCCAATTTAGGCAATTTAGCGTCCTTAGATGAAGCAACTGACTGTTCCCACACTGGCATTGATTGCAAAAGTCCTCAGCGGGGCCACAGTCCGCTGGGTTGATTGCGAGCCTGATACTTGCCAGCGGGTGTATTTTGCGAACCACACGAGCCATCTAGACGCCTTGGTGCTGTGGGCCTCGTTGCCCAAGACGCTGCGTAATCTGACCCGACCTGTTGCCGCAGCGGACTATTGGGAGGGCGGTCCGGTCCGCCGCTACATGGCTTCGGTATTCAATGCCTTGCTGATCGACCGCAAGAAAATCAAAGTCCGCAACAGCCCGATCGACATGATGATCCGGGAAATCGGCAACCAGTATTCGCTGATCGTCTTCCCAGAAGGCGGCCGCAATCCCAGCGGCAAGATGAAGGAATTCAAAAGCGGGCTGTATCATCTGGCCCGCAAACGGCCCGATCTGGAGCTGGTTCCCGTTCACATTGACAATCTGAACCGAGTCATGCCCAAGGGCGAGTTTTTACCGGTGCCGCTGTTAAGCTGCATTTCGATTGGGGCGCCGATTTTTCTGGAGTCCCACGAGGACAAGCACGAATTCCTCGCCCGCGCCCGCGAGGCGGTCCTTGAGATGAAGCCTCCCGAAGAGACGGACTACGAATCCGAAGCCAGCCCAGAGCCATCCAATTCCTAGCATGTAGGGCCGGTTCCCACCGGCCGAATAACGCTCGGTCGTTGAGTAAAATCTCCCAC